>NZ_FQVH01000025.1 GCF_900129075.1 Caldanaerobius fijiensis DSM 17918 | reverse complement strand
TTTATGATTTTTCATCATACTTTTCACTTGCAAATCCTCAACGCATATGATGTCATTGTTTTTTACTATGTTATAGCTTATCTTGTGCAGATAGTCCCTTCTCTGATTTGCTACTTTTTCATGGAGTTTTGCCAGTCTTTTCTTTTGCTTTTCTCTATTTTTGCTCCCTTTCTTTTTCCTTGACAACTGCCTTTGCAGTCTTTTTAGTCTCTTTTCTGCTTTCTGCAGCCATCTCGGGTTTGAGTACAATTCTCCTTCTGATGTCGCTGCTATCGAATTTATCCCTTTATCTATCCCTATCGCTTTTTCTCCTGTGGATGCTTTCTCTTTTTCTCCTACATCTATTTCGATTGACAGGTTTATATACCACTTTCCTGCATGGTATTTTATGTTTATTGTTTTTACCTTTCCCGGATCAAAGTCTCTGTGTGCTTTTATTTTTATATGCCCTATATTTTTTATATACACATATCCTTCTTTACTGAAATTTCTTTTTGCTTCGCATTGAGGAAGTGTTATCGATGTGTAGTGATATTTGTCTTTGAATTTGGGATAATTTGCTCGTCCTTCGAAGAAGTTTTTATATGCTCTGTCCAACCTTCTCAATACATCCTGCAGTATCTGCGAATGTACTTCTTTGTATTCCGGATGTTCTTTCTTGTATTCTGGAAGCATGTTCTGCTGATCTTCGTATGTGAGTCCTTTGCCGTATTCTTTGTAATGTTTTATCCTCTGTTCCAATGAATAGTTGTATAACTTGCGGCACAAATACAGCGTATAAAACAGTTTTTCTTCCTGCTCTTTTGTTGGCTCTAGGAGAAAATGCTGACATATCATCATCTTTTCTCACCTTGGCTTTCTAATGATAAAATCCGCTATATTTATTATGACATATTATTCTATGGCAGACAATAGAAATTCATCTCCCACCTATAGAGGATGGGAGACTTCTTTCAAGCCTTAGTTAAAATTTCTTTAAAAAATTTGACTTTTTAAATACATCTGTAATATAATCTTAATATACTTAATAATTAATTAATAATTAGCCTAATCCATACTTTGTATGGAGCGGGGGATAAATTTTGGGGTGAATCCGCTTTAGAATTTTCTAAAGCGGTAGGGTTTGCTCTTTACCGAACCCGTCAACTAACCTCGTAGGCTAAAAGAGAAAGGATGGTTGGTGTTGAATACAAAAAAAATCGTGGCATCAGCGTTGATCGCCTATACGCTATTGCAGACACCCAGTGTTTTTGCCGCTGGGATTCTCCGTTATGGTTCCACAGGACAAGCCGTGGTAAAGCTGCAAAGGGAGCTTCAAAATCTAGGGTACTTAAAAGGCAGTGTTGACGGCGTATTTGGTCCTCTTACCTTAGATGCCGTAAAAAAATTCCAGAGCAATAACGGCCTCCCTGTAGATGGTATCGTTGGACCTATGACATACCAGCGAATTGAGTCCCTTTTAAACGGTAGAAATTCTTTATCATCCAGTGGCAGTGTAGACAGAACGTCACTTGAAACACCGGAGTATGGCACAACCCTAAAAAAGGGTTCCAGGGGCGACGCCGTAAAAATGTTACAAGAAAACCTGAACAGATTGGGTTATAGCACCGGCGGAATAGATGGTGTATTTGGACCGGCCACAGAAAGGGCCGTAAAAGCATTTCAGGCAAAATACAATTTGCCTGTAAATGGTATTGCTGGACCGCAGACTATCAGCGCGATAAAAAGAGCTCTGTCAACTTCAGCCGTTGTGGTGTCCCGAGGCCTTTATGAAAGAGCTGCGGTAAACACCAGTATCGTCGATATAGCAAAGCAATATCTGGGCACCCCGTATGTATACGGAGGTACAACTCCATCAGGTTTTGATTGTTCTGGTTTTGTCCAGTATGTTTTTAAGCAAGCAGGTATATCTATAGGAAGAACAGCTGTGGACCAGTACGAAGGTGGTACATACGTGAGTAGCGATAAATTGTTGCCGGGTGATATCCTGTTTTTCTCCACATCCGGAAACGGTCCTACTCACGAAGGCATATATATTGGAAATAACCAGCTTATACATATGAGTAGCTCCCAACAAAAAGCTACAATATCGGATTTTAGCGGCTGGTTCAGACAATACTATATAGGCGCCAGAAGATATTAAGGTAAAAGAGGCTTTGTAAAAAAGGCTATTGAGATAATTCTCAATAGCCTTTTGCCATAACGTCAGAATTAAAATTTCCGCTCTAAAAAGCTCCAGAAATTGCCTCCAAAGAGCTTCTCAACGTCTCTCTTTATCTCCTGCGGCGTAATGACCCACCCTGTTTTGCTTAGATCTGTATACTTGTCTATAAGTACATCTGCTATAATCTTTCGAGAATGGGACCATTTATATATGAGCTGGTCCAGTACCCTGGCGTCGGAGTGCTGGGGAATAAAGCTTACTCCTAAAAGTTCACTTCGCATACGGGTTATCTCGTCTATCAAACTGGGATTGTTTAAAAACCACCAGCATCCAAAAGGCATAAGATTTCTGAATTTGCGTGCAGCTACAGCTAATTCGTGTTGATTCTCCCTTGATAGCAATGTTACCATAAATTTGTTGTGGGGATAATGGGCACACAGATATTCAACTGCCCTTATATCTGCTTTACCTACCCCATCGCCGGCGTCTTTAAGACCCGGATTTAGCTGCCTTTTCACACCTATCATCAGGGCAAAAGGCTTATTTGCGTCACGGGCCACAGGCAAAACACATTCCTCTATAATACGTCCTCTTGGTGAGTCCTCAGGGTATACAAAATCCCATGGAAGCGATACAGCCATATAAACAGCCTCCATGCGATCCATCCATTCCCTCAAAAATCTCCTGATTTCTGCTATAGTCTCACCGCTGAAATCCTCTGATACCACATAGCCCCATTGTTTCAATTTTGTACAGGCATCTGGCCAGTTATTTAAAAGGACATCCAGCCGCAAAGCGCCTTTAAAGCGAGCATCCTTATATCCTTTAAGCCAGTATCCTCTTTCCTCTTCGTTAAATGGATCATTGGTCATCACCACATACTTTATGCGCCCTTCTTTGAAAATCCTGTCTACATACTCTTCCAGCGAGACGCTATCGAAATATTTTCTGTATCCTTCCAGATCCCTTGAGGCCACATCGAACCCCAGCTTATGTAAGTTTGTAAGTACGCCCCTGCACGCTTCACTGTACGGCGAATTGTCAATAAACAGCGTCTTCCATATGAGATCCGCCTGCTGTCTTTTGCTCATAGCCCAAAAGTCCTCATAAGGAATGTCTAACCACCGCATGGTTTCTGCCACAAGGTAATGATAGTTTAACAGCTCATCGATCCCCCATAAAAGCATCTTTCCAAAAGAAGGCGGATACAGATGTGTATGTACGTCCGTTATCTCCACGGTTTCAACGGCATCATAAACCGCTTTTTTAATTTCACCTTCAATCAAGTTCATGGTAAGATCCCCCTTTTTGTTTAAATGTTTACGCATTCTTTATATATTATAGCAAAAACCACAAAAATAGTATATACTCAACACAAAACAAATATAAAAAGTCGGTTTGTCAAAACATTTAAACGACAAACCGACTTGAACTTTTTAAAACACATTATTTCGCCAGATTATATATGTTGATTATATCTTCCCTGCCTAACTGCACAAACTGCCCAACGGTCTTTTGTCCTCTATTTGTAGCTTTATCAGCCATCTCCTCAAACCTGTCATCGGAGATGTTTATCTCGCTCAACCTTACGGGAAGGCCTATAGACCTGAAGAAATCTTCCAGGCGTTTAATTCCTTCCAGAGCAGTCTCTTCGGGATTTTCGAAATTCATGTCCACATCCCATACCCTTACTGCAAACTGAACAAATCTGTTTATATCGTGTTTATAGACATATTTCATCCACGCAGGAAATACGATGGCCAGTCCTGCACCATGAGCTATATCGTAAATAGCACTTAATTCATGTTCAATGGCATGGGACGACCAGTCTCCGATCCTGCCCGTGCTCAAAAGGTCATTATGGGCTATGGTTCCTGCCCACATTATCTCCGCTCTCGCCGCGTAGTTTTCGGGATCTTTTAGAACGATAGGTGCATTATGTATCACGGTCTTCAGCGTCGCTTCACAGAGCCTATCCGTCAACTCTACATTTCGAGTATTGGTAAAATACCTCTCCATGATATGTGCCATTATATCAGCAACCCCACAGGATGTCTGATACGGGGGCAATGTAAATGTAAGCTCTGGATTCATGATAGCAAACTGCGGCCTTATAATGTCTACATTAAGGCCTCGCTTATACCAGCCATCCTCATTGGTTATAACAGAGCTCTTGCTGGCTTCGCTGCCCGTGGCTGCCAGCGTAAGTATAACGCCAAGGGGTAATGCTTTTTCTGGAACAGCTTTGCCTGCGTAAAAGTCCCACACGTCGCCTTCATAAGGCACACCCACAGCTATAGCCTTGGCCGAGTCAATTGCGCTGCCACCTCCTACTGCTAAAATAAAGTCGATGCCATTTTCTCTGCAAATCTTTATACCTTCGCGCACCAGACTCAGCCTTGGATTGGGCTGTGCACCAGGTAATTCTATGAACTCAACCCCCGCTTTTTTTAATGAATTTACCACCTTATCATAAAGACCTGTGCGCTTTATACTTCCTCCGCCATAATGCAGCAATATCTTCTTGCTGTATTGCTTAACCTCTTCCCCTACCAGTTCCTCTGTGCCCCTACCAAAAATTATCTTGGTTGGGCTTTTAAATATAAAGTTGTCCATAAATACCACCTCTCTTTATAATTATATCACATAATGCCACATCTTAAATAACATAGAGCAAAAATAAGCCGGCGATTTCTTTTATGTAAATCGTCGGCTATAGATCGACTATAGGTTATACCATGTATCATATAGCACACAAAACCAGTAATCAAAAACAATTATTGAATAGGTATCCTCTTACCTTTTGGCCTGTCAGGATGCACTTTAGGCATTCGTATGGTCAAGACACCATTTTCAAATGTGGCCGTAGCCTTATCCGCATCCACTTCTGCCGGCAGAACAATTCTCCTGCTAAAAGCGCCATAGTACCTTTCCGACATGTAATAATTCTGTTGATTTTTCTCTTCCTGTTTAGTGGTTTGCCCTTTGATTTCCAGGATATTGTCCTGTATATTTATCTCTATATTATTTTTATCAATGCCCGGCACTTCGGCTGTAGCAATTACCTCTTTCTCATTTTCTGAGACATCCATCCTGGGTCTATTAAAACCCTGTATCAGTGAAGGAATCCTGAAATCAAAAGGGAAAGTCAACCATTCGTCGGAAGGGTTCCACCTGATTAAACTCATAAAATCCCTCCAATCAAACAATATTGTCAAGAATATTATCTGTCATCTGGAGGGAAATATACAATCAAAGCGCACCTACAGCTTTAAGCCAAGCCTGTGCGATCAGCGCATGACCTGCAGGGGTCGGGTGTACGCCATCGGCAGCCCAGAAGGCCGGTTCCTTTCTGGCGCAGGCCTGTGCCATGATCCCGTCCAGCGGTATGAAAATAGCGCCATATTCTCTGGCAAGCTTCCTCACCACATGGATCTTGGGATCTAAATCTTCTCTCCACTGTACCCTGTCTTCCGGTGTAGGCAGAACAAAAGGTTCACAGAGTATAATTTTCGCATTTAATTTTTCTTTCACTTGATCCAGTATATACCTGTAATCAGATTCAAAAGCTTCTACTGACGTAGGATCATTGCTGTCGTATCTTCTCCAGCAATCATTTATGCCTATGAGTATGGAAATCCAATCAGGTTTTAAATCAAGACAATCCTCCTGCCAGCGAGCTTTGAGATTCCTCACCCTATCGCCGCTGATCCCCCGATTTATAAAGCGAACATTTTTGTCAGGATAGAGGGCCGAAAACCATGACGCTATAAACATCGGATATCCAAGCCCCAAGTCATTTATATCATTCCTGTTGCGGCCGGCGTCTGTTATACTATCGCCTTGAAATAAAACCAATTCGCCATCTTTCAATAACATCATTAAAACCCCCTTATAAATTTAAATTGATTTTATATGCTTTACCCTTAAATACCTATAGTGGGTATGTCCACCGCCTATATTTGAAAAACCTACCTGCCCTTTCATGTATGGATTGTCGTCGTCTCTATACCTTATGAGTTCATGATCATCTATGTATACCTTAAACTCATTCCCTATAGCATCCACTTTTATCCGATATTCTCTTCCCATTTCCCACGAAAACGGATGGGATGCCAGCTCGACGTAATTCCCTTCAATATTTTTGTAAAGCGCAATCCTGTCGCCAGGTGCAAGGCCAGCAGCATATGACCTCATGGCACCCCATACCCTGAAGTTGATATTGTGATGGCTTCCAAATAAAGGTTTGATGAGTCCTTCTATGGTGTAATCAGTCCATTTTCTGCTGCCTGTATAGCTCTCACAGTTGCCATAGCCGCTTCCACTGAGTTCCCCATCTTCCAGAACCCATATACCCCTCAAATAAGTAAGCTGAGATGGCTTTACATGGCCAAAAGACCACGTTTCCATTTTCTCTTTTGAAAAGTCCAATGTATAATCAGGTGTGGGGTAGCACTTCACCTCATCAATATATACACAATCAACAGGCTGATCAGAATTGATCTCTATGCCCATGGCATCAAGGCATACGCCGTCCATATGAGGTATATCAAAAGATACACATGTCCACTGGTACGAAGTCAATATTACCTGTGGTCCATAATAGATTTTTCCCCCATTGGCATCCCGAACATACAACCTGGCCGTTATATCACTTTTAGAAACAAACTCCTCACTTACCGAAGCCATAACGTAGCATGAGATGCCGTATCCCGGATACAAAGCAGGAGAAAAGTCTGGAGAGTATCTGTCGTCGTCAAAATCCTCAGGCCTATAATACGTTTTGCGGTATACTCTTGCACTTTTTAAGCCATTTAAAATTATTTTTAAGCACCTTTTGCCTTTATAACTGATTTCGCTATCGTTCTCCAGTACAATATCAGGTGAATCTGACCTGAATCCATGGGTAGACCCAGGAAACTCAAAATGATATTCCATGCCATTTCCGGTTGTTATAATTTTTTTCCATTCATCGGGCACAGATTCTCCAGCAATAGCATATCCCAGGCTGGCAATATAACATGCTACAGACGGAATATCCAATATATTTATATCTCCAATCAATGTAGAATTTATCAACACATCATTGATAGGTTCTCTCCAGTAATACGGTATCCCTTCAAGCCCGCATTTCACGCCCATGATGCAGCCTACATTGCCTACATTGCAGTCTGTATCCCATCCGCACATATTGCATATGCAAATGGTTTTTGAAAAATCTCCACCTCCGTAGAGGAGAGATAGCACGATGACTGCCGCATTGGGTATAATATGGCAATTACCAGGATATCTGTCGTAGCCATAATAAGCTCTTATGTATTCATAGCATTTTCTCCAATCATCGGGGTTATCATCGTAAAACCTCACGATATCTTTGACCATCCTGGCGTACTGACAATCCGACGGAATAACAGAAAGGCCAGCCTCAATTATCTTCTTTATATCTGTTTCCACAAAGGCTTCGGCAATACATGCCGCTATAAACATACCACCGTATTTGCCGTTGCCATCATGTGAAACAGACGCTGCTTTTTCTGCATATTGTGCCGCCAGTTGAGGATTGCCCGGAGCAATAAGTCCCCATACATCTATAAAGATCTGCCCTCCGATCTGTTCTGCTACCGTAGAACCGTTTAACTCCATACAGCCTGAATAAGGCGCCTTTATGCCGTGCAGCAGATTTAGATAGGCCGTATGCTCCGTAGAGATCCCATAGCCTCCCCACCATAGCGTGCCGTGTCCATCTCCTATGTAATTAAGCCAGGTTTTACCTATATCCTCAGCGCTGGGCTTTAAACTGTAGTCCTCCAGCGCCCTTATGAATATCATAGGCCCATTTGTGTCATCGTCGGCAGCAAACATCTTATAATCCTTTACATAACCTGTTATCTCGCCTATTTCCTCCTTAATCTTCTCGTATGTCCAGCCCTCTACAGGAGCGCCCAGCCTCACTCCTATAATTTTGCCCAGCCACCCCGAATAAACCTTTTCCACGTAGTCTTTTGGTATCATCCTCTTCAGTCCCCCTTTATTCTCGTACCACTCTGCTCATTTATATCAAACCTGAAGGATCTATGACATAATCCTGTGCTCCCATAAACCCTATTTTTATTCCTGCCACCCTGGTACCCATCAACACCGCTTCATCAATACTTCTGCCCTTGGACAGCGCAAAGACAAGTCCTCCTATAAAAGCGTCTCCAGCTCCGGTGGTATCCACTACCTTTGTTGCCATGGCCCTTTGCCTCATAATAGTATCGCCACTGTTATATATGCAGCCCTCCGCTCCCAGAGTTATAACCACGTTTTTAACAGCTCTGCCTATAAGCTCTCTTATAATGGCTTCATAGGTCACATCATCTCCATCCAGGCCCAGTATACCTTTGCACTCTATTTCATTGGGTACCAGCACATCAACGTAAGGCCATATGTCATCATCTAAAATACGGGCTGGGGCGGGATTTAATACCGTCATAACGCCATTATCATGGGCGATTTTCAACGCCCATTTCACTGTTTCATAAGGTATCTCCAGCTGCGTCAACAGTATTTTAGCACCCTTTATGATATCTACATACGGACTCATGGCATCTACTGTACAACAGCCATTAGCTCCTTTATAGAGGATTATGGTATTTTGCCCATTGAAAACGTTTATAAAGGCGATACCCGTGCTATCATCTACTTCCAGGATGTAATCAGCATTTACACCATTGGACCTCAAATTCTGCACCAACTTTCTACCATAATCGTCCCGTCCAACACACCCCAGCATAAGGACACTGGCCCCCAGCTTGCCGAGGGCCACAGCTTGATTATTGCCTTTCCCACCGGGATGTATTTCAAAGTTGTCGCTATTTATAGTTTCACCAGGGTACGGGTTTCGTTCCGTCTTCAGTACGAGATCCATATTGATACTACCTAACACTACCACATCTACCGAAATCTTTGATACCCATCCTTCTGATATGTCATCTTTTTTATAAGCAGTCATCTTGTGATCCTGCCTTTCTGTTTGATTTTACCCCGTTATCAGTAAATCCTCAAGAGCTACATTGAGCCTATCGCTGCTACAAAAATCATCCCCTGTCTTTGTATTTTAAAATAATTCCTGCGCCCAACGCTATCAACACCAGAGGCCAGAAATACTTGCTAAAAAACCAGGGAATAAAAAATCTAAAAATGAGTAAAATACCCACTGCGATGAGAATCCACCCAAATACTTCGGCACTTGCCTTGTTGCCCAGGAATTTATCGTGTTGATCTACACCTTCAAGGGGACTCTCAGGTATCAATATCCACGCGATAATATACGCCAATATTCCTGCCCCACCGGCAAAGATGGTCACCAGCCAGATTATCCTGACCAGAGCTGGGTCCAGTCCAAAATACTCTGCAATGCCACCACATACTCCACCCAATATTCTGTTTTGAGTTGAACGGTATAATTTGTTTCCCATTATACAACCTCCAATCTTTATTAGTCTATCACTCGATAGATATATTGCCATGCCTATTCTTAAGCACAATTTTCAACGCACCATTACCTGCTTTGTATGTTATTTCATCGCTGATATTGTCAGAATGACGGTTAACAGAAAGATAATCTGCTCTTACCCTTCCATAAGTAGTGCTAGCTTCTATGTTGCAATCGTCATAATATGCACCGCTTAAGTTAATATTTCCAAAGCTGTTAGACACCTTAATGAATTTTGTATCTTTTTTGCTGAAGATATTATAGTCGATGGAAACTCCTCCATAAGCATTATCAATATCAATGGATCCTGCAATATTGTTGAGCTTAACGTTACCGTGGGAATTATCAAGCATTATATCCCCTCTGCTGTCCTTGATAGTAATGTCGTCAAATTTGTTATCAACCTTTATCGATGTCGCTATCACATTATTGAACTCTACACTGCCAACCTTATTGATTACTTCAACACCCATGTTATCAGGCAACTTTATACTGTAGTTTACACTTATATCGTCATATATTCTCCTCGTGCTTATGACAACTTGAGAGTTTTCTTCTCTTATAGATATCACTTCTTCTGGCTTAAAATTCGATCTAGATGAAATAGAAGCATTTACACTTATTTCTTTTTTGTCGGTACGAGTTAATGTTATATTGCCAAAAGCATTTTCAATCTTTACCGTCTTTATATCGCCAGATGGTGATATGTTTTTGCTGAACTCTTTGTAAACACGATGCCCCGTAAAGCTCTGAGTTCCATCTATATTTATTTTTGATGTTATATTGCCCGCATAAAATTGTCCAAAAATCATGATCACCAAAAAAGTAAAGATAATAAGTCCATAATTGACAGAGCCACTATCAAGCCTCCTGGCCGTGATGATTATATCCAGACCTACTAATACAAGGAAAGCCGGAATAATATACGGGCCAATGCGAGTAGTAAATGTAAATTTTCCAGTTTGCGCTATCAAGCCTAATACGCCTATTGCCAGCAGCGATAGTGCACAGCTAATGGTACCTGCTCTTTTAATAAAAGCCACCTCCACTTCCATAATATTATAACACAGAAAGAATGTCAAAATATATCCCATTCATTTTTAATCTGCGAAGTAAAAATCCTCACCTCAATTGCTGCATCAATTTCTTATAAATATCCTCGAATTTGCTCTCGTCCTGTTTTTCCTGAGCATATCTCTCCAGCTCATATATTTTATTGACATCAACTAAAAGACTGGCTTGAGGAATAATCCTTCTTAGAAATACTATCAGATCTCTGGATGTGCTGCTGTTTTTAAACTCATAGCCTTTTTTAATCGCCGCCATTATTATGTTCACATACATACGCCTTATAGGGGGAAGATTTGAAAGATCTCTTTTAGGTTCTGGTTTTATGCTTATTACATCCTGCTCATACTCTATATCCTCTCTCTCCCTGTGTATACCCAGATTTAAAAACTTCTTTATGAGAACATATACAATGGCCGCTATGGCAATTATACCTATGGCATATACTATATACCTAACCGTGGTATTCCCCTCTATGACTCTACGCACCTGTTCCCTTTGTAAGACCTTATTGTCTGGCATACCTTTACCCAGTTGAAGCAACCGTTCCAGTCCTTTAGGGGTAATTTTAGGCAATATCATGCTGATGAGCAAGCCTATATAATAAGCAGGATAATATATAAGTTCATCTATAAGATCATAAATCGCTTTTAAACCACCGTATAATCCCTTACCGATAACATTAAACAAAGGTGTGAATATGAGGACAACAAAATTAAAAATAATAAAAAGCACATCCTTTAGATCCGCTTTTTCTTCAATACTGTAACCCTGATTGTTCTCAATGAGCAACATCAATTTAAGCAAAATAGCATAGTAAATCAGTGCAGATCTGGTGAAAATCAATGACAATACAATTATGATAATACTTTCTATTATAAAGTAGGTATTGTTATACTTTATATATCTCAGGCCTTTAAAAAAGAAATAAAACCTGGCTATAGCCAGAATCTCAAAAATAGGGATGGCTGTCAACCTGCCCAAATCACCCAATGAAGTGGGCCAAATGACCAGGACGGGCAAGAAAAACAACGCCAAAAAATACATCGGTATAAATTTATAATACAATAGCTGCATAAGTATAAAAGTATAAATGATAACTATCGTATAAATTGCCGCATCAAGAGTATGATAAAACTTATTAAGGATGAAAAAAATTAAAATTATTTCTGGTACAATATATAATATTTCAAACAAATTGCGCTTTTTCATCAGCACTCACCCCTATAAACAGCGCATCTATACCATATCTTTTAAGCGTTTTTACGACGTTTTCCCCCCAGCCCACCTGTGGCATTGAAACCACGATGACTTTGCCGTCACTCAAAATGTGCCGATTTTGCCTTATAATCATATCGTCGTCGTGTACCATATGGTAATCCACCAGGGAAAACATTTCGTATATGACATTAAGGTGCTTGCGCCCCATTCCTGGTTCTACCCTTACGTATCTCCTCTCATCGGTCTTGATCCCGCTGTTGGCAAATACGCTGAGCTCATACCCATGCTCCACAAAATACCTTGCCAGATATGCCGTATACCTTAAAAGGTCTTCCAGGTGCGCAGCATTTATACCCAGAAAATTGAAATTACTGCCTTTTAAATTGACGTAAATACTCACCTTCTTGCTCTTATTGGCTTCGTACTCATTGACCATGAGCTCACCTAATTGGGCGGTCTTCTTCCAGTTTATTTTTTTAAACGGGTCAGTCGAAGTATACTTTCTCACGCTGTAAAACGACAGGGGGTCTTCTTCAATCCATTTTTTAACAGACCTGGCCTCCTTTATGGTCTCACTCTCAGCCCGCAGCTTGAGTTGCTTAGGTCTTGGATAAATATAAATATTGTCGTAGGACTTAAATTCTTGCTCACTTTCAAGAATACCAAACACATCATGTATTCTGAGGTGTATGGAGGAAACGCTCACATAATCTCTGGCCGCTGCCACCATTTTGTACCGTCTTATGACTTTCTTGTATCCCCATATGGTGATGTGAAAACTGTTTAAATTCCTGTATTTGTTGCCTGAAATTGTCTTCAGATTATCAGGAAGATAATCAATAACCATTAAATTAAACAAAGGCAGTCTTTTGTGATTTTCAATTTCATATACTACTTCAAGGGTATCTCCTTCAAAAAGCCTGTTTTTAGTAAAATATCTTTTGACTTTAACGCCTTTCAAAGCATTTTTATAATAATAATTGGCAAAAATCTGCTGAAAGATAAGTATGGCGACAAGAAAAATGACATAGCCCATTTTTTACACCTCTTCAAAAGGCGCCTTTACCTCTTCCAATAGTTGATTTATCACATCCTCTGGCGTCCTGTCAAAGTCCATGCCTTTCAAGACCACTCTATGGGCCAATACAGGTATACACATGGCCTTTACATCGTCCGGTATCACATAATCCCTGCCCTCTATAGCAGCATTTATCTTGGCCGCTTTTGCCAGCATTATCGTTGCCCTGGGACTGGCGCCCAGTAAAACGGTGTCCATCCTCCTGGTAGTCTGCACCAGCTCTACTATATAATTCTTTATGTCATCGCTTACCTTTACCTCTTGTTCTATCTCACGGCGTATGTCCACAAGGTCCTGCCCTGTCAATACCGGCTGTAACTGCTCAGTTTCCTTAAACCTGCCGTATGTATCCATTATCGTAAGCTCATCTTCTCTGGACGGATAGCCCATGGATATCTTCATGAAAAACCTGTCCAGTTGTGCCTCAGGTAGTTCAAAAGTACCGCTGGACTCCACGGGATTTTGAGTGGCCAACACCATAAACTCTCCCGGCAATTCGTAATCCACCCCATCTACAGTCACTTTCTTCTCCTGCATCGCTTCCAGCAATGCTGATTGGGTCTTGGGGGTGGCTCTGTTTATTTCATCCGCCAGCAGTATGTTGGTAAAAATAGGCCCTTTCCTGAAGGTAAACTCCTGCTCTTTGGGATTGTATATGTTCACGCCTATAAGATCCTGCGGCAGCAGATCCGGCGTGAACTGAATCCTCTTTAAACTCATGTCCAGGGATCTGGCAAAAGATTCAGCCAGCTTGGTTTTACCTACCCCGGGGACATCCTCCAGGAGCACGTGCCCACCTGCCACCAGGCTTATGAATATGAGCTTAGTCTGCTCTTCCTTCCCAAATATGGCCTTTTTTATATTGGCATTCAGCCTATCATACATCTCCTTTGACTTTAAAGGCATGATATTACTCCCCTCTCCATTTATTAAATATATTATAAAATATTTATAGTATCAAAACAATCGATTTCTCCGAGTCTTACGCTTCAAATAGGTACATTATTTCTTCCTGGCTTAGCCCTGTCAAAAAAGTTTCCCCGGGGTTTATGACCGATCTGATTATCTCTTTTTTCTTGTTTTGAAGCTCCAGTATCTTCTCTTCGATAGTCCCAATAGTTATAAGCTTGAAAACCTGGACGGTATTTTTCTGACCTATTCTGTGAGCTCTATCCGTAGCCTGATCCTCTACAGCAGGATTCCACCAGGGATCAAAGTGAATAACAGTATCAGCGCTTGTTAGATTAAGGCCTGTACCCCCTGCTTTAAGGGATATCAAAAATACATCTCCCTGCCCCGAATTAAATGCCCTTATCAGAGGACCTCTATCTTCCGGTTTTGTCTCTCCATCCAGATAAAGATGCGATATACCTTCTTTATCCAATCTCTCCTGAATTAATCTGAGCGCAGAGGTAAACTGGGAAAACAGCAATGTCCTGTGTCCCCCTTCTTTCAATTCCTGCAATAGTTCCATCAACAATTCCATCTTACCACTCTCGCCCTCATAATTCTGGATAAAAAGAGACGGATGACAGCATATTTGCCTGAGCCTGGTGATGCCTGATATAATCTTAATCTGGCTTTTTTCGAATCCTTTTTCCTTTATCTCTGACTCTATCTCCCCCTTGATTTTTTCCAGGTAAGCCATATAGATCAATTTTTGTTCCCTGGTGAGCTCGGCTTTTAAAGAGGTCTCAATTTTCTGGGGAAGTTCTTTGAGCACATCCTTTTTAACCCTTCTAAGGATAAAGGGTTTTATATGCTTTGACAGATCTTCCAGCGCATTTTTATCCTGATTCTTTACAATAGGCCTTTCATATTTTTCTACAAACTTCCTGTGAGATGAGAGATAACCAGGCATGACAAAGTCAAATATAGACCATAGTTCTGTCAATGAGTTTTCAATTGGCGTCCCCGTCAGGGCAAAATGCCCTCTGGCCTTTATCTCCTTGACAGCTTTAGCATTCTGTGAATTGGGATTTTTTATATGCTGGGCTTCGTCGATTATACAATAGCTAAACTCTATATTTTTGTAACTGTCTATATCCCTTCTTATGAGCGGATAAGATGTTATAACGACGTCAGCCTCGCTTATTTTTTCTATCTGATTTTCTCTCTCGTCTTTACTGCCAGAAATAATAAAAGTCTTCAGAGATGGAGCAAACCTCTTTATCTCACTTTCCCAATTGTATACAAGACTTGTAGGGCATATAACCAGAACCGGCTCTGCACGGTTTTCCCTTTCAGATAAAATAAACGCTATGGTCTGTATGGTCTTGCCCAACCCCATATCATCCGCCAGAATTCCCCCAAAGCCATAATGAGCCAATGTTTTAAGCCACCTATAACCCGTTATCTGATATTTTCTTAACACCCCCTGCAATTCCTTAGGCACTTCATAATCCATATCCTGAGGCTCTTTAATGTTTTGGACCAGCTGTTTAAACGGCAAATTTCTCTCTACACTTATACCGCTGTCTTTGAGTTTTTCATCGAGGTACAGCGCCCTGTATTTCGGGAGTTTAATCACATCTTTTTTTAGTTGTTCCTCATCTATGTCCAGAGAATTTATCATATCGTAAACGCTCTGAAGCTCTGGAGAATCCAGGGGAATAAAGCCGCCGTCAGGAAGTCTATAGTACCTTTTTTTCAGCTTTAACGACTTAAAAATATCAGAAAGCAGATTTTTATCCACACCCTCTATTGAAAAGCTGAACTCTAATAGGTCAGTTCCCTCATTTAGCCGTATTCCGCCTGTATAATAGCGAGAATTGTATACCTTTATATTTTTAAATTCTTCTGAATAATAGATTTCTGCATATTTTTGCATTTCAGGGAGTGTATTACTTATAAAGTTGTATATCTGATCGTCGCCGCTTAAATATATTCTACCATCTTTTAAATTAAACTCTGCTCTCTCAAAGATGCGTATGATCCGCCCTTCTCCTTTCAGATCTCTTATAAGGATATTTTTACCATCTATTATATTGCTTTTTGGATTAAAAGGATTTATAACATAATCACCATACACAAAATTTATATCCGCAGTTATCATGTCGCCTTCTTTGTCAAAATAAATTCTGGTCTGCAGAGGCTCTTTATAGAAGAAGGGCTTTATTTTTTCATCTATACTTACTGTGCCCACTGCCTCAATGCGCGGCAATATAATGGTTGCAAATTTTTGTTTATCCCATTCCTTAAATCTTATTTTATCCACACCGCTCTGGACGATGGTATTATAGAATGGCGCCAGGATTTCACTCTGTTCTTTTGAAATCCCGTATATATTTCCATCAAAAAACAGGTACCTTCCATCAGCCGTAAGCGGATAAATTTTATTTAAATCACTGATGTCCAGTACCATATCCTCGTTATCTTTATCCAGCTTAAAATCCACAGGTATATCAGCATTAAAAAACCTGGAATCATATATCTTCCCATCGAGACTTACCTTAAAAGTCCTGCCCTCAAAAAGCCTCAGAAAACGCCCCAGCAACGAAGGCGTAAAGAGAAAATATTTCTCCGCAAATAAACCACATCTGTTGCCAAAATAATAGCTGAGATATGCAGGCCTGCTAATATCATCTATCTCATACACTTCATTTAAAAAGTCTATTATAGGTACATCCTCTTCCTTAAAACAATGATATTCTGGATCAAAGGTAAAGTTTTTGCCAAAATTCAGCGTTTCACCTTCTTTTATGCTGGATAGCAATTTTTTTATATTCCTTACAACATACAGCCTATCCTCACCTATTCGAAGGCTCATGCCAACATAGCAGTCGTCTGTAAACTCATCACCAACCTCCAGCGTCACTTCCAGATTCACAGGTATTTTAGCTATAGAATCATCAGTCTCTTGAAAGACTTCAAATAATTGTCTCGTTATTTTTCCTTCTGTATTATTATAATTCTTATAGTAGAACAACGTGGCTACCAGATGCTGGCATAGTCCTTTGTTGCGCTTGAAGCCAGAACATGTGCAATATACGCGCAATCTACCATCAACTTCACCGATTCTGACATTATATCTCTGGTCATCCTGTACAATAGCTTCCATCATCATGCCGTTTCCGTAAACCATAAAATTTATGATTTTCCCCTGATTGTAAAGTTCAATCCCTTTCTCATATACAGAGGAATCAGAGCAATTTTTCGCAACGTCGATATTGTCCACATTTATCATCATAGATCACCATGATAATTATACCACAAACATGAACAGTTAAACACATTTAACAGTCATCCCGTTTTTTCTCTTCCCCTAATTCCGGGGGCAACAACACGATCCTGCCTTTTTCTAACTTTACCTGCAGTCGATTACTTATTCCCAGAGCTTCAAGGTAATCCCTGGGTATCTGTATACGTCCCGCTCTATCTACTATCGCCAGTTCCTGATGTGATAATTCGTTCATGCGTGCCTCCATCTCTTCCTCTACAAAGGTCTTTACATCACTGGAACTTACCTTCCTGATAAACTCGCTGCTGGTTTTACCATCTCTTATAGCTACAACCCTATCTACCTTGCGAGCAAGCCTCATATCGTGGGTCACGATGATCGTCGTCAGTTGAAATTGCCGGTTTAATTCTCTTATCACATCCAGAACCACATTAGCCATTTTGGTATCCAGTGATCCTGTGGGCTCATCGGCCAGCAACAGCTTAGGGTCATTAGCCAGGGCAATCGCTATAGCAACCCTCTGCTGTTCACCGCCAGATAATTCTGCAGGTTTACGATTCGCTTTATTCCCAAGGCCCACGATTTCTAAGAGCTCTTTTGCCCTTTGCCTTCTTATCTTGCCTTTAAATATCATGGGCAATTCAACATTTTCCAGCGCCGAAAGATATGGGATGAGGTTTCTAGCATTATTCTGCCATACAAACCCCACCGTTTCCCTTTTATATCTAACCAGCTCTTTTTCGCTCATCTTGAGAAGGTTTTTCCCATCTACAATCAACTTGCCTGCTGTAGGCCTATCAAGCCCTCCCAGTATGTTTAAAAGGGTGGACTTTCCGCTTCCGCTGTTGCCGATTATAGCCATGAGTTCGCCTTTTTCCACATAGAGGTCAAGGCCCTGTAAGGCCATAACCTCTATGTCGGCTACCTTGTAGATCTTTACCAATTCCTCACATTCTACCATAAACATAGATCAATCCTCTCCCATCTTAATAGCCTGATTGATCTTGATCCTTGAGATCATATACCCTACTATTGCCAGGCCGATTATAAGCATCACCAAAACCGAAACCAGTAATTTCATCTGATCGCTCGCTTCTGATACGATGACAAAAGGCGGAACCTGATTGGATGCGTTAAACGCCATCTGGAATAGAGGTACATACAACACACTGGACAAGAAGCCTACTATAATACCCATTACCAGGGCTATTCCTGATGTCAATACCTGCTCCCATATGATCATGCTTATAAGCTGCTTAAAGTAAAGGCCTATAGCCCTTAAAATGCCAAACTGGTACTCACGGCTGCTAAGAGATAATATCCAGTATATCAAAAATCCCATAAAACATATAATGATGGATATAATGAAGCTCAATGTGAGAGCACCATTTAATCCCAGCTGGAATGGATCGTTTTTAGCTGCAACCAGCTCTTGTTTTGCGTTCGTTACGCTTATTATAGCCACCTTATTTTTCTGTATAGATTTATAAAGGTCGGCAGATGTGGCCCCTGGCTTTAATTTTATCCATACATTATACGGCTCCAGAGGAAAATTATCCTGCACATAAGGCAAATTGGCCACTATCAGCGCAGGAACACTATTGTTATCTCCCTCATTAGGCGATTCTAAAGGATTCCACGATGGCCAATAGTTTATTATGCCATAAACCGTAAATGTCACTTCATCGGTCCCTAATAACTTGACCTTTATATTGTCACCCGGTGATATATTATATTTTTTGCTCAGCGTATCTGAAATCAATATTGCCGAAGGATTGCTTGAAAGCAGGTTCAAATACTGGTTGATGTGATATGGCAGCAATCCATTTCTAAACCACAGTGTTTTTCCAAAATCGTAGGGATCTATTGCCATCATTCTTACGTTGTCCTGTATATTGTTATTATAGATGACTGTAGCATCATCGCGATCATAAACCCTGGCGGCATACTGCACCCCGTCCAGTTTTTCATATATAGAAAAAGATGGCTCTATATATTGTGCTCTCACCACTTCTTCACTGTTGCCAGAATTATTGTTCCCTGAATTACCCTGGTTATCGCTCGATGGTGGCGTAAAAGAGCTTGACGTCGTAGCCTTTGCCGTTTCCCAATAAGGTGTCAGAACAATGTCCGTACCCACTGCATAGTATATCTTGTCGTGTATGTTGGTATTTATCGTTCTGGCCGAATTAGCACCAAACAATCCTGTTGAGATAGTTATAACCAAAAATAACATTAGGAACTGATAACGCCTGGATCCACGTCCTATCTCAATAAGGGTCATATAAAGCGAGGTTGGCCATATGCTGTTTCCTATCCTGTATATAAGGTTTACAACATATGGATAAATCCTTATAAGGAATAATCCTGCACCTATAATAAAAAGAGTAGATGCAAAAAATAGCAGTGGATTTATACTGAGATTAGTGGTATTTATATTTGTTTCATTTAATATCTGCTGTCTCTGATTAAAGGTATACAGCGCGTACAAGGATATCCCTAAGAATATGATATCCAGAAAATATTTTTGCCAGAAAGCAGGTTTTATCATACGAGCATTCTCCTGCTTTTGTGTAACAATACTATAATTGCTGGCATAATATGCTGGTATAAGCGCCGTTATTATAGCTACTACCGCCGCCAATAGCGCGTACTGATATGATGTAATGCTAATCCGCACAGGGATTGCTGTCCTATTCACAAACTCCATAAAGCCATTGGATACACCCAACACCTTGCTGATATAATAGCCCAATACAGGTCCTACTGCAAAAGCTATAGCACTTAAAAGAGAATTTTCAATGAAATAACTCATCAAAATATGCCATTTTGTAGCACCACGGCTTCTCAATACAGCAATTTCATCCTTTTGCTTTTCCACCAGCAAGCTGGACACCATAAATATATAGAAAAGTAACATAAGCATTACAGGTACATCCAGCGTGAGAAGCATGATTTTAAGCTGACTTTGTCTCTCGATATAATTGCCCAGTATAGGCATGTATTGGCTGTAAACTCCCATATCATTAAATCTATTTACCGTGTTTTTCTGTATATACTGGTCAGCATCAATGAGATTATACATATTTTCCAGGTTAATGCGGTGATAATCAAATATGTAACTCCACATGACAAATTTCAACCTTGTGGGATCCCTGTTTACAAAATCTTTTATAAAAAGGTCATCACTTATAAACACACTATCCCTTGTACTGGGTATATCAGCTGCACCCATCCAATATTTATCCTTATAATCTTTAGGCTGAAACACACCTACGATTTTGATCTTTATCTTATCCTTAGAATTTGGATCATAGGCGTCTGTAAGATAAAACTCGTTGCCCAGCACCGTATTATATGCATCCAGCGTAGACTGGTTTACGATGACCTCGTAGGCGCCGTTAACAGGTTTGTCTGCTGGCATCCTGCCATCGATGATCTTTATATGTTTTTCAAAATCGGAAAGGGCCTGCACAGACGCAAAACGCTCCTGATTTGGATTTACTTTCTTATAATCTACCGGCTGCATCCTGTATTTGTCTGTGGAATAATCCACTATGGCCGCATACATTGGTATACCAAATGCCTTTTCGGCATTCTTGTTCATAAAGTCTCCTACTTTATAAAAAACATCCCTTCTCTTTTCCATAGGCGTCTTGCTGGTAAAATATAGCGTAACCGCATAGCTCCCGGGATATTGATGAGTCTTTTGCTGGCTGTTTTCAAACTCTTTTACAAGAAATTTCTGCAATACCCCATCGGTATATATGGGTATACTGCTCACCAGACCTACAGATATAATCAGGCCTATGAGAAGGCATAATGTCAACCATCGATTATTATTTATCTTTCTTAAAACCATTATAATAATAGTCATAATTTATGGCCCCTTTCTAGCGAAGTATCACCTGTTGCCCCTCTTTTAGCCCTGATACAATTTCTACCTGAGTTGCCGTCTGTATACCAGTTTCTACATCTATTTCTCTTTTTTTATCTCCTTCCATAACCTGTACATAAGTTCTGCCCATATATGATCTTATAGCGCCAATCGGGAGTAGTAAAACGTTATCTTTTTTCTGTAACACTATGGTAAAATCAGCTATATGCCCCATCTTTATGTCTGGCGGCAAATTATCTACTTTTATAAGCATGGCGTTTTTCATATTATCATCAGTAGCCATCGCTGTATCTGAAGGCGAAATGGTCACAGTACCTGTATAATGCTTTCCGTCTATTACTACATCGGCCTTCATTCCGATTTTTACGTATTTGTAATTACTCATGTCCAGAGCTTGATAATAAAGCTGGACATTTGATGGATCTGCTACCTTTATAAAAGTCTGATATTTAGCTATATTGGTGCCCTGTTTCACGTTCTCATCCACAAATGTCACCACGCCGTCCATAGGTGAAAGCATTTTGCTTTTTTGAAGTTGCTCGTTTAAAATATCGTATTGTAATTGCGCTTCTTTTAAATCCAATTTCAAAAGCTCAATGGTGTATTTATCTGCTTTATTATTTATAGCCTGGTCCAGGCGAATTTTTGCTTTTTGTAATTCATATCCCTGGACTTGCAGCCTATAAGGTAGATCACCTGTTTCGATTTCTGCCAGCAACTGACCCTTTTTTACCTTGTCGCCTATCTTAACGTAGACATCTTTTAAGCGGCCTTCCATATCTTTAAACGATAGCGACACTTCGCGCCTTGAGATAAAAGTTCCCGTCCCTGTAACCTGCCTTACAATGCTGCCTCTGGTCACTTTGGCGTACGTGTAAGTAACCTTTGGCGGCTTTACCAATGGCGGTGCCAGTGTCTGCTCCTCTTTAGGCATGATTGAACCACAGCCCGTTATACCAACGAGGACTGATACAGATAGGATCACCACACTAATCGCCTTGCACAACTTGCCCATCTTCCAACGTGTAAACAACATCAGCCACCTCCATTATCGCAGGGTCATGAGTAGCTATGACTACCGTTAACCCCTCATTATCTACCAGATTTCTAAACAATTTCAAAACCTGAAGCCCCATTCTACTGTCAAGCTCTGCCGTAGGTTCATCAGCCAGTACCGCTGCAGGCCTGTGGGCTATGGCCCTGGCTATAGCCACTCTCTGTTGTTCACCTCCTGAAAGCTCTAGAGGCCTATGATTCATGCGCTTAGAAAGACCCACAATAGCTAAAGCTTCTTGGGCCATCTTTTTTCGCTCAGCTTTTGGTATATCCGCTATCCTCAACCCAAATTCAACGTTTTCATAAGCCGACATAAGGGGAAGCAGCCCAAAAGACTGGAAAACATAACCCAGTTTATACCTTCTTATATCATCCCTTTCTTTATCACTGGCTTGCGAAATATTTTTCCCCTGAAACATCACCTCACCGCTGGTTGGATAATCCAGCGCGCCCAGTATATTCATAAGTGTGGTTTTCCCCGATCCCGAACGGCCTTTCAATGCGACGAGTTTTTTCTCCTGTATGGTTATACTTACATCTTTTATAGCGTGTACCGTTTCTTTCCCCACAATAAAATCACGACAGACCTTATTAGTTACAAATATGTCAGACAAATCCCCTCCCCCTCTTTCTTTTTAATTTTACATTTTATTATAGCACTGGATTCTGGAAATGTAAACCTTATCACAATATTTAAATAAATTTATTTACTCATAATTAACATACTCTTAACCTAATTTACCTATGATTAATAGCCACTTAATATTGCTATAGTATTTTATTTATAAAAGAAATTATTGAAGGGAGTGTCATTATGAAAAAACTTTTATCACTGATCCTGGTTGTTTGTATGTCAGCCTTGTTGTTTATCCCGGCATCAATAAATGCCGCAGAGCAGACATCATATCAGCTAGGGGCATCTGTAAATCCTGACCACATAACCCTTACATGGACAGACAACCCCATGACCACCCAAACCATTACATGGCGAACATCCACAACCGTTAACAAAGGTATAGTCCAATACGCAAAAGAAACAGATAAAGATAAATTCCCCGAAAACGCTAAATCAGTAAATGCTACCAAAAAAGAGTTCACGTCAGATCTCGGTAAGATGAATCTTCATATAGCCAACATTGAAGGCTTAGAACCAGGAGCCACATACATATACAGGGTAGGTGACGGCATCAACTGGAGTGATATCCACACCTTCACCACAGAAGCGCAAAATACACAGCAATTTAAATTCCTCGTATTTGGAGACAGCCAGAGCGGAAATCCATATGATCCCGAATACGGTCCGTGGAAAAAAACCATACAAAATGCCTTTAAAGCAAACCCCGATGCCAGATTCTTTGTAAATGTCGGTGACCTTGTAGAATGGGGACAATATTATGTGCACTGGAATAACTGGTTTGACGCCGCCAAAGGCGTAATCGACACCATTCCCGCTATGCCCACCCAGGGAAATCACGAAACCTACAACCCACCTGATTGGCATACCACAAAACCGGTATTCTGGACAACACAGTTCCCACTGCCCCAAAATGGACCCCAGGGTCTTAAAGGACAGACATATTCTTTTGATTACGGTAATGCTCACATTGTAATGCTGGACAGCCAGGAAGAAGAAGAAAAAACTGTCGCTGGAGATATATTAGAAGCCCAAAAGACATGGCTTGAGAATGACCTGAAAAATACCAATAAGACTTGGAAACTCGTATTTTTCCACAAGACTCCATATTATAGCAAAGCTACAAGAACCAACGAAGATATCAAAAAAGCGTTCCAGTCTATATTTGACAAATACCATGTAGACGTAGTATTCAATGGTCATGATCACTCTGTCGCCAGGACATACCCCATATACGGCGATAAATTCGTAGACAGTCCATCAAAGGGAACCATATATTACATTACAGGCAGAAGCGGCAACAAATACTATCCTGACCTATCACAGAAAGTATGGAACGCCTTTTTCTATGATCCACAGGATCAGCCTAATTATTTGGTCGTAGAGGTAAACGGCAATAAGTTGACCATAAACGCGGTAAAACAGGATGGCACTTTGATCGATACATATACCATAGATAAAGCAACAGGTAAAGACACACCTCAAACGGTAATACCTCCAAAATACAACAACACAAGGCTTGTAATATACGGCAATGTGCTGCAACAGCCGTTCATGTCCATAGGACCTCAGAAGATAGATGGAAAATGGTACGTACCTGTAAGGGCCTTTGTCGAATACTTAGGCGGTACCGTGACATGGAAAGGTAACAACAAAGTGGATTTAGTATATGGTAAAGATACGGTTCAAATAGCCCAAAAGGACATAACTGCCACTTTAAACGGCAAAAAAATAACATTACCTGATGTCATACTCAACATAAAAGGAAACACCATGATATCGGCAGATGACTTAAATACCTTATTTGGTTTCACATATAAATACGACGAAAGCACCAACATGCTTATGTTCACAAAATAGCAATTTGCCTTCATCCCTTTAATTAATATATCATAAATTAATCGGTCAAAAGGCTCCGGATTATTCCGGAGCCTTTTCTCTACTCAGGCATCAAAAGGATTTTCCCTTTAACAGAAGACAGGGTCTGGTATAACTTAAAGGCTCCCCTGACAGATTCCAGTGCAAAACGCCTGTATGAGGATAATAAACGCTGTAAGCCCTGGACGTAGAAAAGACCACAACCCCATCAGCATCAAATACACTAACCTTACGGGCCGATGTGCCGATGTCGATACCTATAAGATACTCCCCCCATAAGCCCACCTCTCATATTGAATTGTTTAATTTTACAAATCATAACTCTATAATGTTTATATCGCCATCGCATAAATCCTCAAGCATATCTATCTCTCTTCGATGGCATGTAAAGAGGATGACCTGGCGCTTTTTTGAATACTCCACCAAAAATCTCAAAGCATTTTTAAGCCTTTCATCGTCATATTGAACCAACGCATCATCAAGAATAAGTGGAGGATTTTTGTCTGAAGCTGCTGCGTCGGCCAATGCTATTCTAAACCCAAGATAAATCTGATCCGCCGTTCCACCGCTTAAATCAAAAGGAGATTTAAACACACTGTATTCAGGAACTATAACAGATAACTTCAAATTTTCGCTGTCTATTCCTACCCTATCATATCTTCCTGTTATTGACTTTATAATCTCACCAGCCCTATTAATGAGGCGAGGTGTAAAATCCGTGTTAACCTCTTCAAGGCAGTTTCTCATCACATCGTAAGCCAGTTTAAAAGCCTTATACTCAAAATTCATCTTTTCTATAAGCCTATCCAGCAAATCTATCTCTTGCCTCAACTCAGGTATTCTTTTAAAAATCTCTCCATCTTTCCAGCGCTCATCTATGGAAGCAATTTGACTTATTATCATCTCTTTTTCTTTTATCTTTTGAGAAGACAATTCCATAATACTATCAAGATCATAGCCTTTACTGGTATTACTGTAGCGCCATTCAATGACCATGTTGTATGCAGAAAGGCTGTCCATAAGATCATCTATGCGCTTTTTCAATTCTTGAAGGCGCTGCTCCTTTTCATCTTTAGCAAACCTCAGCTGACCCAATCTGGTTTCCGTTTCATTTATCAAGACCTTTATACTATCGATATCCAATATCAGCTGCTTTGCCAGAGCTTCCTGATCTTCTGCCTGCTGTTTCATTTGTATTAATTGGTAATACCTATTCCTGCCTTTATAACCCACAAAGGCCACTATAGCACCGATGGCTAAAAAAGTAAAAAACAGGGGGTTGAGAAATGCAGCCAATAAACCAGCTGCCGCAAGTACTATACCCAAAGTAAGGTATACGGAGTACCCCGCATAGCGTTTTAATATTTGGTCATCCACATAGGACCTTTTTTGTGATAACAACTCATCTAACTTTTTTTGCTTTTGTTTCAATTCCTCTCTATATCCATTCAGAGAGGTTTTTTCAAGTTCCTTTATTTCGCCATCCAGTTTTTCTATTTCGAGCTTTAGCTTTGAAAAATCTCTCTCCCATTCATCCAGCATCATTAAAGATGGCTTGATCTTATCCAGCTGATCTATCTCGTCTTCCAATACCCTTAACCTTTCTTTAAGATCCAATAAGCGGGATTCATCTTCCATCATAAGCTGATGTTGTTTTATAAGCTCATTTAATTCTCTCTCAAGCAAATTCCTTCGCTCCATTACGCTATTTATAGACACATCTTTTCTTCTTCCAGAAAGTTCTTTTATGCGGTCTTCCAAGTATATAAGGGCATTCCCGGCATCAGTGTCCTCCTGTCCGGTTTGAGCCATATTTACCAGCTTATTGTACAGGTCTTTATTTTCGTCTGCCACCCTGGTAACAGATAACTGCCTTATAAAAACAGTGCTGTCAAAAGCGCTCAACGTCAAACCTGTTATGTCCTCGCCGTCTAAATTCAATTCAACACCCTTTATCATATCTGAAATCTGACATTGATCTTTCCTGTGGTTATTTCTATCAAATGTCCTGTGAATCCTGAGCTTTTTGCCTGCGCATGTCAGTACCATATCTCCTCCCGCTTCGCTGCCATCCCATGGCATATATGCTATCCTATCAGGCGTCTTATTTTTCTTTTCACTGAGTCCGTAAAGCATCGCCCTTATAAACGCAATCAATGTGCTCTTGCCACTTTCATTTTGGCCGTAGATGACATTGAAATTGTCACATAATTTAATCTTCACGTCACTCAACTTGCCAAAGGATTTTACATAAAGCTCTTCTATATTCATTGCCCTTATCCCCCCAATGCCTTTATACCTATTCTTAATGCCTCTTTTACAACCCTTATTTCATCCTCCTGGGCTTCCTGCAAAATCTGCTTCATCTTTCTGGCATAAAGGCCCTTTATACCTACATCCTTTGTAAGAGCATCAAGATCTATATCCACCTCGGTCTCATCCACAATATCCACATAAAAAAGCCCATCTTTTAAACTCCTATTCAACTGGTCCACTATAAAAGGTATGTTTATCCCCTCTTTGTACTGCTCTTCTACAACACCTTTTAAAAAAACCCTCAATATCACATTATTTCTACAATATTGCTCTACTCTTTGTACTATTTCTTGAACTTCAGGCATATCAGTTATATCTATATCCACAACCGTATACTCTCTGGTGTTTACAGGGAAAAATTCCAGGCTACATTGATTTCCCTCCAGAGTGCACATGACAAACCCCCTCGGACCGCATTCACCAAAATCCCTTCCCTCGATGTTGCCCGGATAGCACCAGCTGGTCTTTCCCGTGCGCTTAAGCCCTGTGCGGGTATGTATATGGCCCAATGCCAGGTAAGCAAGGCCAGAGTTTTCTATATCTTTCAACCTTATGGGATTATAAATGCTCTCTTCACCTATATCGCCATGGATGGCCATGATATTTACCCTGCTGCTGTCTTCCACTTTAAAGCCATCCAGGGCAGGCTCTTTTATATAAGGTCTATCAAAGCCCTTCCCATACACAGAAACGTTCAGTGCATCTATATCAAATCTATATAGATTTTGATCAAAAATATGTACATTATCAGGCCAATCCCATATCCTGTAATATGATTTATGAGTATGAGGATCATGGTTGCCTGGAGCTATAAATACGGGAACAGGATAGAGTTCTCCCAGCTTTGACGATACGTGATTTATTGTACTTTTTAAAACCGATTGTTCTTCAAACAGATCACCTGCAATTATCAATATATCAGCTCTTTCAGCTTTTATTACATCTATAGCTCTATCAAAGGATTTTATCATATCCCCCCGGCGAACGGCTGCAAGATGGGGCGGCAGCCCCAAGAAGTCCGAATCAAGATGAACATCAGCCATGTGAGCAATCTTTAACGCCATAACAAGCTAATCCCCCTCTATAATACTCTCCAGGTACATTATACCATAATAAGCATAATCTTTCCTGTGCAAAAACATATACTCATTCCCTTATTATCACCTGCTCGAAATACTCATCAACGGCTTCCTTTGCTTTATCCAAATACGCTCTTTCGCAAAATTCTCTACCACAAAATTCGGGATCCAGTATATCAGGGCTGTATCGGTATCCCTGTAAAACATATTTTTTGGCCCCTTTAAGCCACGACCCTATCTTTTTTATGTCATCAATGCTAAGCAATTTGGGATGCACGGTGGTCCTGAACTCATAGTCAATTCCAGCAGCCTTAATCATATCTACGCTTATACACACCTTTTCAACGTCACTTACTCGTGTCAAAAAGGTTCTATAACCCTCGAGCGGCGCTTTTACGTCCATGGCGATGTAATCTACCAGCCCTTTTGCAATTATATCCTCCAGTACATCCGGCCTTGAACCATTAGTATCCAGCTTTACGGAAAAGCCTGATGACTTTATTTGAGCCATCAGGCTTTTCAACCCCTTCCACAGCGTAGGTTCTCCACCGGTGATGCACACACCATCTATCAGATTTTTTCTCCTCGCTAAATACCTCAAAATGTCTTCAGGACTATAGCGAGCCGGCTTTGGCACAATAATAGAGCTATTATGACAGTAAGGACAGCGAAAATTACATCCACTTATAAACACCGTCGTCGCGATTTTACCAGGATAATCTACTGTGGATACAGGCATGTAATCATATATCATACAGCAAATTCCTTCCTATCCTTGAATTCCTCTTTTTTGCCGTTATTCCAGCACTGCACCGGCCTGTAATAACCAACCACCCTGCTGTAGACCTCACAGTCTTTCCCACAGTATGGGCATGTAAAATGCTCCCCTGCAATATAGCCATGCTCGTTGCAGACAGAAAAAGTTGGCGTAATAGTATAATACGGTATTTTGTAATTATATGCAATCTTCTTAACCAAAGCCTTGCACGTGGATACGTCGCTTATCCTCTCGCCTATAAAGCCGTGCAATACTGTGCCTCCTGTGTATTTGCATTGTAATTCTTCCTGAAGGTCCAGCGCCGTAAATATGTCGTCTGTAAAATCTACAGGGAGTTGGGTAGAATTAGTGTAATACGGCTCATCCTGACCGCATGTGATAATCCCGGGATACATCTCTTTGTCTTTTTTAGCCAGTCTATATGATGCACCTTCTGCCGGTGACGCTTCCAGATTGTAAAGTACACCTGTTTCTTCCTGATACTGTCTTAACTTCTCCCTCATGAAGTCCAATACTTCTAATGCAAAGGATCGCCCTTCTTCCGACGCTATACCGACACCCATGAAGTTCAGAAGAGCTTCATTCATACCTATAAGCCCTATAGTATTGAAGTGGTTCTTCCAGTAAGAGCCAAACCTCTTGTATATATCCCTCAAGTAGAACCTGGCATACGGGTATAGCCCCTCTTGGGTCAACCTCTCCAGAACCTCGCGCTTTATCTCAAGGCTGGTCCTGGCTATGTCCATGAGCCTTTCCACCCTTGACAAAAATTCCTCTTTTGTCTTGGATAGATATCCTATCCTGGGCATATTTATCGTAACGACACCAATAGATCCTGTCAGAGGATTGGCGCCAAAAAGTCCTCCCCCGCGCTTCCTCAGCTCTCTGTTATCCAAACGAAGGCGGCAACAATTATGGGTTATGTTCCCAAGAGAGTGAACAAAGTAATGATTTTCTTCAAGCTCTATGTCGTAAAAGTCTTGCTCATATGCTAGATTCTCGAGCTTTATCGATTTTACTTTAACGAGGGCTATATCACTTGACAAAATTTTCATGCTTTCCTCTGTATGTGCATTTGTTCTATCTATTGAACTTTTACAAACCATCGCGTCTTTATTATAAAATGGATGCTGAAGTCTTATTGTCTGACTGCTTTCTCTATATCTTATTGTTGTTGGCTCACCAATAAGAGAATATAGCAATACCAAATCTTCCGCAAGTTTCTGGTCATTTATATGAAGCTCTTTACCCCTGTCATATCCATCTCCTGCAAAGATACCTTCAAGAAAACTTTTAATTATTTCCTTTCTGGCATTGAAGATGATGTCAGGTACTCCACCATACTTTCTCAATCCACTATTCGAGAACATTCTCGCAATTTCTGTATTGTAGAAATAACCGTATAAAGAATGGTCATAGCGCGGATCTTTCTTAAATTTCATAACGTAGTGGAACTTTCTATATACTATATCTTTTACCCTTTCAATAAGATCAATGTCATCGTCATTAAACGTAAACTGGATGCCTCGCTCTTTTTGATAAGAAGAAAATTCTTCTCTGGGATCATATAAATAATTGCCATCAGCTATAAAAAAGCCCATTAAAAATGCCATGTCTTCATCTACTTTATATTCATCTATATATATATCTTCATGATTTAAAGCATCATCCGCTTTTCTTAGAACTAAAAGTATATCTTTTTCATTTACATCTGATGCTTTCTTATAAGTTATTCCCTCTTCCGTATATACTGCAACAGGATGATCTCTGGATACCCTTATCTTTTTGCCATCGTATGTTTCTATCGTTACCATACAATTATCATACATTCTAAAAAATCTTTTTATATTTTTCCACTCGACCTTATAAGTATCAGGATTTAAAGTCAGCGCCTGTAAATTAGAAGTAGCTTCTGCCCACCCTTCATCATCATATTTTTCTACATAGGTCTGAGCAAGATCGCCAATTGTTGTTCTAACAACTCTACCATCGATTTTCACAATCATCATTTCATCCGGATGTAAACACATCGAGCGCGCATCCTCAGGCTTCATGTCGCTGTTTATAAAATTACTGAAATAAGGGAGGCCGTATTTTGCTGTCATCTCCATTACTTTATCAACTACAGGGCTATCCCAGTCGAATTCTTTCGTAATATTGTAAGTGGGAATCGGAAATGTAAATATGCGACCGCTGGCATCTCCTTCCATCATTACCTCCGCAAAAGCTGTGTTGAGCATATCCATCTCTTTTTGAAATTCTTTGTATGTCCTGTCCATAAGCTGTCCGCCAATTATCACAGGTTCATCGGCCATTATACCTGGTACCACCAGGTCCATAGTTATATTGACAAAAGGCGTCTGAAAACCTACCCTGGTAGGAACATTAAGGTTGAATATGAATTCCTGCATGGCTTGTTTGACTTCTTTATATGTCAAACCGTCATAATATATAAACGGCGCCAGATATGTATCAAAGTTGGAAAATGCCTGAGCTCCAGCTGCTTCTCCTTGGAGAGTATAAAAGAAGTTCACAATCTGCCCCAGAGCCGTCCTGAAGTGCTTTGGAGGCTTACTGGCTACTTTCCCTTCGACTCCAGTAAAGCCGCTTAACAATAAATCTTTCAGATCCCAGCCGCAGCAATATACAGACAAGAGGCCAAGGTCATGGATGTGAAAATCCCCGTTGACGTGAGCATCTCTCACCTCTTTCGGATATATCTTGTTAAGCCAGTACTTTGAAATCACCGTGGTGGATATGTGATTGTTGAGCCCCTGGAGGGAAAAACCCATGTTGCTGTTTTCGTTTATCCTCCAGTCTACCTTACCGATGTATTGATCAACCGTCTCCTCTATATCTAAAAATAACTTTTTAAATTCTCTGATATCCTGATGCTGCTTTCTGTATAATATATAGGCCTTTGCCGTTTTGGCATGACCGTTTTCTATCAGGACTTTTTCTACGATATCCTGCACATCTTCAACCGACGGTATGGCATTATTATATTTCTGTTCAAGAATACTTATGACCTGTACAGCCAAATTATGGGCTATACTCCTATCATCTCCCCCTACTGCCTTCGCAGCTTTAAATATAGCCTGCTCTATTTTATCGCCTTCAAAAGGGACAATAGACCCATCTCTTTTTCTAATATATGTAATCACAGCTGTATACCCCCAATATATAGTATAGATTTTTAGCAACTACACAAGATATTTTACAACCAAACAGCGCAAAAAACAAGGTAAATATCTGGGAAGTTCATTTATTGCCGTCAATGTAAACGTCTGTAAAAAATCATTGTGAAATAGTAAATTGCCCGGCTAATCAATAACGGGATGGCAAGTTATCCCATCATTGATTAGCCGGGCAGTACAATAGCTACGCTATCTTTTTTGTAAATGCATTTTTGCTACTCTCTCTTTGCCTCTTTGATTTAACTCGGTAATAAGCAATTTACCTTCATTTTTGCATACTCTCATCATTTCATCCAGCACTTTTTTATAATCATTCATGTGATGCATAGCATTATACGTAACAACCGCATCAAAAGTATTATCTAAAAAAGGCATCTTGTGGGCATCGCCATTGACAAATAAAATATTATCTATGCCTGCCTCTCTCAGTCTCTGTCTTGTTCTTTCAAGCACGCTCCTATCGTATTCAATAGATACGACTTTATATCCATATAAAGCCAGGGCCTCGGCCATTTTACCCGCTCCAGTACATACATTAGGATTATAACAGGTAAAAAATTATCCAATACCACTCGTATTCTTATTTCCAGAATATATTCTGGTATTTGAGTTTTTCCAGTATTCTATAAAAAATACGATAAATATACTTACCATAATACCTAATATAAAAGCAATTACTATATTCAATAATTTCTTAGGTGATACAGGTTTTTCAGGAATTAGCGCTTTACTTGTTATTAAAACACTTTGTTCTCCTAACTTAGAAGCTTTAACTAATTCTAACATGTTATATTTTTCTATCATAATATCTCTTGATTTTTTTAGTAAATCTAATCTTGTTTGCTTTTCGTTTATCAATATTTCGTTGTTTGTATTTATAGCCTCATTAAGTTCATTAGTAGCTTTATCAATTTTTTCATTTTGAAGCTTAATTAATTGATCTAAAGTAACCATCAACTTATCCGTTTGTTTGTTATTTATGGTTGTTATATACTCTCTAAACTTCTCCGCTACTGTATCAGCTATCTTAACTGCCAATCTCGGGTCATTTTCTTTTACAGTTATGTCGATTAAATTGGTCTTATCTATTAATGTAACATCAATATGCGATTTTAAATAATCAATAGTGTATTTTTTATTGTTTAATTCTAATTGATTTATTGTATTTTGTAATACAACGGGATTTGTTACCTCTTCTTTAAAAGCATCAATTGTCATATCAGGATACTTTAATAATGAAGACAAAAGCGATGACAAATCTTTATCTATCTCATCATTATAAACATTGATTTTATTTGAATTATTCCCATTATTTGACATTATTATTGTGGTATTCGAGCCAAAAAAACCCGTTGATGGTATAATAGATGTTACTGCAATTTTTGTAGATGCCTCATATGTAGGTTTTATAATAAAAAAGCTTAAAAAAGCCGAAAAGAGAGTAGTTATAATTGTGATTATAGCAATTATATTTCTACCCTTCCAAACAATCTCTATGACCTCTCTTAATGAAATTTCTTCTTCCACAGTTATCCTCCTCCACTTTCCCTTTCACCTTAAATTTATCTCTGCAATGCAATAACATAATATATTTTAAATTTTATAACATCAAAATGCAAGAATTATTTACCTTACCTTTCTATATCCATCCATTATTTCCGAAAAAATCTCAGCTGTAGTTGGAGGCGTATAAGTTATGGCATTGGCACCCGCTTCAATGGTTCTCATTATAGTTTCATCAGTAGGACCACCTGTAGCAATAATAGGTATTTGCGGGTATTCTTCTCGTATTTTTTTTACAATATCCGGCGTATTTTTAGCACCGGATATATTGAGTATTGTAGCACCAGCCTCTAATCTACCTTTTACATCATCCTTTTCAGATATAATAGTTACCACAATAGGTATGTCAATAGTTTCCCTCATCTTCCTTATAGTCTCATTGGGGGTAAGGGCATTTACCACAACTCCTATAGCACCTTGAAATTCCGCATCAAGAGCCAGATTTATAACCCTCTGGCCTTGGGTTTGCCCACCTCCCACGCCGCAAAAAACAGGTAAATCTGATGCCATCATTATGGCGTGAGTAATGATGGGTTGTGGCGTAAAAGGATATACGGCAATTACAGCATTGGCATTTGTATTTCTTATAATGGCGATATCTGTAGAAAATACAAGGGATTTTATAAGTTTCCCGAAAATTTTGATTCCCGATGCGTGATTGATGACCTCAGGCACCTTCACCATTTTCTGTCTCAATAACGAAGTAATCTCAGGAGCAAATGTACTATTCACAGCGCTCATCTCCTTTAATTTATTTTATTTTTTAAAGGAATACAAATATTTCTGTACAATACTTTATTAATTATATTCTACATTTTTGTTAAAAATCTTTTTAAAAAAAATCTTTTTTAGGAGGTTTTAATTATAACAAAAGTTACTATTGATCCCGGCATTTGTGGATTTCCTATAATCATACATGCCAGCAGTGAAGATATGCAAAATGTAAAAATTGATATGTACCACACCTTACCTGTCCAGTATATTCAGGTATATTAAAAGCCATTGAAACTAAAGCAGGTTTGGCGCTACCCAAAGATTGCCACATAAAAATTGAAAGAGAATAGCCATAAAGACCTGGCAAATACGTCTAGGTCTTTATTAATTTTTTATGAATTTTATACATAATTTATTGTTAAATTATAAAATAGATGCCATAATATATTATGTTGATTTTCTTAGGTACACCTTTTTTCCTGAAGCATACGGATGAAGACATAATGGAGGAATATTATGCACCACAGGAACCTCAACTATAAAATCGTCATTCTTGTTTTTTTGTTAGTTACGGTTACGTTGCTAGCAACAGGTTTCTTTTATTTAAAATTATCAAACTGTGATACGAAGACATTGGATAAACAATTTTCTCCTTCTGATGGCATACCTGTTCTCATGTATCACAAGGTAAGTCCAAGCTATAAAGCAGGAGGATTGGGATTGAGGGTAAGGCCAAAAGATTTTGCCTGGCAGATGCAATACCTCTATAACAACAGATATCACACTGTATCATTGGAAGATGTGGTAGATTATTGGCAGCACAAAAAATCATTGCCGTCAAATCCAGTAGTGATAACTTTTGACGATGGCTACGAAGACAACTATAAGTATGCATATCCGATATTAAAAAAATACCATTTTACAGCTACGATATTTGTGGTAGTAAACTCCGTAGGAAAAACCAATTTTTTTGACGTAAGAAGAGGTGTACAACCCGTAAACAAAATGCTCACCTGGGCGGAAATAAAAGAGCTGGACGCCAACGGCATAACCATAGGAGCTCATACTATGAATCACCCTCACCTTGCAAAAATAAAACCGTATCAAGCCGAAAGAGAAATAATAGAATCCAAAAAAGCGTTGGAAAAAGCCCTGGGTAAGCCCGTATTGACGTTCTCCTATCCATATGGAAGCTATAACAAGACAGTAGAAGATTTCGTAAAAAAAGCCGGATTTAAGGTTGCAGTAACTACAAAACAGGGTATTAATTTTTCCAATGCAGATCCCTATGCATTAAAACGCATACGTATTATGGGAAGGTACAGCCATAGAAAATTTATCCATGAATTGACCAGATATTATAGAAAAAATTAATTGAAAAGGCCGAAAAAAGATAATGCGCTAATTAACAAAAGCATCATCGAATAAAGGTATTGACAATAACATAGCATCATAATATAATAGAGATAACTTTTGAACGATGGTGTTCATAAGGACATCGAAGTCCATAAAAGGTATAGTATACCTTTTATGGACTTTTTATTTTTATTAAGAGAAGGAGTGATACCTTTGATAAACACAGGTGATACAGCATTTATACTCATATCTGCGGCTCTTGTCATGTTTATGACACCAGGACTTGCTCTGTTTTACGGCGGCATGGTCAGGCGAAAAAATGTCCTTGGTACCATGATGCAAAGCTTTATCATTATAGCTTTGATTTCTGTACTATGGGTGCTGTTGGGTTATTCTTTATCCTTTGGCCCTGATAAAGGACATATTATTGGCAGTCTTAAATGGTTTGGTTTAAACGGCGTAGGATTAAAACCAAATCCTGACTACGCTTCGACCATCCCACATATGGCATTCGCCGCATATCAGATGATGTTTGCCATAATAACACCTGCCCTTATTACAGGTGCATTTGCTGAACGCATGAGGTTTAAGCCTTTCCTTATATTTATCACATTGTGGAGCCTTTTGGTATATTCTCCACTAGCCCATTGGGTGTGGGGAAATGGTGGTTGGCTCAGGTCATTAGGCGCACTGGATTTTGCAGGTGGTAATGTGGTGCATATAAGCTCAGGTGTTTCGGGTCTTGTACTGGCACTGGTACTTGGTAAAAGGCGCCATTACGGCAAAGAGCCTATGATTCCCCACAACATTCCAATGGTAGTTTTAGGCGCGGCAATACTCTGGTTTGGTTGGTTTGGCTTTAACGCTGGTAGTGCATTATCCGCTAATGGAATAGCTGTAAATGCCTTCATAACCACAAATACAGCTGCTGCTATGTCGTCATTAAGCTGGATGTTTGTAGAATGGATAAGGACCAATAAGCCTACTTTGTTTGGGGCAGCCAGCGGTGCAATAGCTGGTTTAGTAGCCATAACCCCTGCCGCAGGATTTGTAAGTCCACTATCATCCATCATCATAGGATTGGTAAGCGGTGTATTATGTTACTATACCGTAAACATAATGAAATACCGTCTGGGTTACGATGACTCACTGGATGCCTTTGGCATGCACGGTATAGGCGGTACATGGGGTGCCATAGCTACAGGCTTATTTGCCTCAAAGACCGTTAATCCTGCAGGGACCAACGGTTTGTTCTTTGGCAATCCACATCAACTATTGATACAATTTATAAGCGTTGTGGCCACATACGCCTTTGCTGCTGTAACTTCATTTATATTAATCAAGGCCATATCATTGTTTACGCAGATCAGGTTAAGCGAAGAAGACGAAGAATTGGGATTAGACCTTACACAGCACGGAGAAGAGGCATATCCTGATACCAACAACATAAACAAAGTAAATTATCTAACTGACTTAGAGGAAGAAGCTATATAGGCACTATACACCCCCATTGAAGGTCAAAAATAACAACAGACAATTTAAACCAATAATAATCCCTGTTGTCAACCATCCAAAAAGTTTTGTAAGTGGTCGATTGACAAATTTGCCCATTATATCTTCTCGCCCTGTAACCAACATAAGTGGTATAATAGCTGCAGGCAACGCAAAGCTCAATGAAACCTGACTTATAATCAACGCTTTCATTGGATTTATACCCGAGCTAATTATAACTATGGCTGGAACCATAGTAATCAATCTCCTCACCAGAAGGGGTATCTTTACCTCTATAAACCCATCCATCACTGTCTCTCCCGCCATGGTGCCCACTGCTGAGGATGAAAAACCTGAAGCCAACAGCGCTACGGCAAAAGCCACACTGGACATGGGACCCAGTAGAGGCTTTAAAGATTCATGGGCCTGTTCAATAGTATCAACCTGTACGCCTTTGCTATAAAAAATTGCTGCAGAAACTATGACCATAGCTGCATTTACGATAAAGGCGATATTCATAGCTATAATAACATCTATTTTTTCCATTTGAAGGTGCCTTCTTCTGTATTCATCATTTTTATCATTGTTTCTGCATTGAACAAGCTGGGAATGCAAAAATATCACATGGGGCATGACCGTCGCCCCAAGCATTCCAACTGCTATCAAGACGGCACCGCCATTTTCCAGGGTAGGTATGAAAGTGTGTATACCTATCTGCACCCAGTCAGGTTTCGCAAGAAACAGCTCTAATCCGTAGGCAATACAAATAACTCCGACAAGCAAGGAAATAACCAGTTCCACAACTCTCTGCCCGTATTTTTCCATATATGTTATTAAAAATGTTATCATACCTGTCAGCAAACCTGCATATATAAGGGGCGTTTTAAAGAGGAGGTATAAACCTAATGCCCCACCCAAAAATTCTGCAAGTGTGGTAGCAATTGCCGCCAGCTCAGCAACTATCCATAGAAACCAGTTAACTTTTTTGGAAAATACTTTGCTACACATCTGAGGTAGATTATAGCCTGTAACTATGCCCAATTTTGCCGATATGATCTGCAGAAAAATGGCCATGATATTGCTCCATAAAATCACCCATATAAGGCTGTAATTAAATGCAGAACCTGCACTGATATTGGTGGCAAAATTACCTGGATCAATGTAGGCAACACTGACTACAAACGCAGGGCCCAAGTATTTTATAAGCTGAAACTTCTTTATTGATTCTCCAATTTTATTTAAATAGCATACAATCGAGGGCTGCAATCTTAATCTCTCATATAATCCACTTTGATTTTCATTATTTATCATCATATCCACCTACCTTTTTAAACATTTTGATTATGCTAACTAATTTAACCGACGCTAAAATTTTTACCTAATGTAAAATATGAATATTAATATTTAATGGTTACACATATACATAAATAAAGTTATATAAAATCTGGTAGGTGGACATATATGATGGAAGATGAATTTTATACTTTTCGCGAATATATGAAAAAAGAAGACAATATGCTCACCGCTTCAATGGAAGACTATCTTGAAATGATATGCCGTCTCTGTGATAATGCGACTTATACACGCATAAACGAATTAGCCGCTGCTCTAAATGTACAGCCACCTTCTGCTACAAAAATGGTACAAAAATTATCCGAGCTAAACCTGATAGACTATAAAAAATACGGCATCATCACATTGACAGAAAAAGGGTATCAAATCGGTAGGGCCTTATTAAAGCGCCATGACATCATCGAAAAATTTTTACGCCTTTTAGATATCACTGATGAGCTCCTGGAAGAAACTGAAAAAATAGAACATACAATCAGTAATCACACATTAAAAAAGCTCGATAAGCTTATATCTTTTTTTGATAATCACCCTGAAATTAAAAATATGTTGAAAGAATATCTAAAATAAATAAAAAGTAAAATCAAAAATTAGCTGTTTACAACTTTATTTTTTTAGGGTATACTATAAATGGTGTTAAGAGAAAGTAAAAAATGCGCCCGTAGCTCAGTTGGACAGAGTATCTGACTACGAATCAGGTGGTCGGGGGTTCGAATCCCTCCGGGCGCACTCTATTTAAGCGGGTTGCAAGTTTTCAAGGCCTGAAACTCTACCGATGTACGAAGTCATTACAAAAAAGAGGGGCATCCCAAAATCGCAAAATAAAAAAGCAAAAGAAAAGCGATATATCATCTGATTTTTGTACAGAGGAAACTTCGCAATGGTCATCGAAGTTTCCTCTGTTTTTTTCTCGAGACTGTAAAAAATTTTGTGTAAAATGATTAAAAACCTCTTTCTTGGTAAGAATTCAAAAATAAAACAAACCGAGAAGGAGGTTTTTAAAAATGTCAATTTTGACAAAGGAACAATTAAAAAATTTCATCAGTGAAAACAATATTCAATCTATTCCAGACCTTTATGCGTCATTAAAAAACCTTTTTAAAGATACTATCCAAGAAATGCTTGAAGCAGAGCTTTCTACAGAGCTTGGATATGAAAAGTATGAGAAGAAAGATAAAGATACTCCAAACTCAAGAAATGGATATACTCAAAAGACTGTAAAAACTCAATTTGGTGAAATGGAAATTGATATTCCACGTGATAGA
>NZ_FQVH01000024.1 GCF_900129075.1 Caldanaerobius fijiensis DSM 17918 | reverse complement strand
ATCACTCTATTATAGAAGCGACTGTACCAGCTCCTACAGTCCTTCCGCCTTCCCTTATAGCAAACCTCAATCCCTCTTCTATCGCTATCGGCGTTATCAACTCTACCGTCATCGTTATATTGTCCCCGGGCATCACCATCTCTACACCTTCCGGTAACTGTATGGTCCCTGTTACGTCTGTTGTCCTGAAGTAAAACTGCGGCCTGTACCCGTTGAAGAACGGCGTGTGCCTTCCTCCCTCTTCTTTCGTCAGTACGTATACCTGCGCCGTAAATTTCGTATGCGGATGTATCGTACCTGGCTTCGCTAATACCTGCCCTCTCTCTACTTCCTCTCTCTGTATGCCTCTTAACAATACTCCTATGTTGTCTCCTGCTTGCGCTTCGTCCAGTATCTTCCTGAACATCTCTACACCTGTTACTACTGTCTTCTTCTTCTCCGTCGATAACCCTACTATCTCTACCTCTTCTCCTACCTTTAATGTCCCTCTCTCTACTCTACCAGTAACAACTGTTCCTCTTCCTGTTATCGTAAATACGTCCTCTATCGGCATTAAGAACGGTTTGTCTATCTCTCTGTCCGGTGTCGGAATGTAACTGTCTACTGCATCCATTAACTCCCATATCTTCCCGCACCACTCGCACTCTCTCTTTCCACATCCACACTCTAATGCCTTTAACGCTGACCCTACCACTATCGGCGTGTCATCTCCAGGAAACTCGTACTCATTCAGTAAGTCCCTTACTTCCATCTCTACTATCTCTAATAGCTCGGGATCGTCTACCATGTCTGATTTGTTCATAAATACTACTATATACGGTACCCCTACCTGCCTCGCTAACAGTATGTGCTCCCTCGTCTGAGGCATTACACCATCCGCAGCTGATACAACCAATATCGCTCCGTCCATCTGCGCAGCACCTGTTATCATGTTCTTTACATAGTCGGCATGCCCAGGACAATCTACGTGCGCATAATGCCTGCTCTCTGTCTCATACTCTACGTGCGCTGTGTTTATCGTTATTCCTCTCGCCTTCTCCTCTGGCGCCTTGTCTATCTCATCATATGCTGTCTTTACGGCCTTGCCCTGCGTCGCTAATACCGCTGTTATGGCCGCTGTTAATGTCGTCTTCCCATGATCAACATGCCCTATCGTCCCTATATTTACATGGGGCTTCGTTCTCTCATAACGTGCTTTTGCCATCTCTTTTCCTCCTATCAACTTATAAAATAAACCCATCCGGGCGTATCATAATATAAAAATTATTAAAAATATATAAATGGAGCCCACGGCCGGACTTGAACCGGTGACCTCCGCCTTACCAAGGCGACGCTCTACCGACTGAGCTACATGGGCGTCACAGGTAATAGTATATAACTTTTTTGCAATAATGTCAATACATAAGTAATAATCTGGCTATTTTGATCTCTCTTCAAGGTACTTCTCAAGTTTCCTCTTTACTCTCTGAAGAGCATTGTCAATAGATTTCACATGTCGATCCATTCCTACAGCTATTTCTTGATACGATTTTCCTTGCAAATAGTATGACAATACCTCGCTCTCTAAATCACTGAGAATTTCATTCAATTTACTCTCGATGCCGCGGTATTCCTCTCTGCTGATCAAAAGCTCTTCAGGGTCGCAAACCTTTTCCTCCGCAATCAAATCCAATAATGTCCTCTCTGACTCTTCCTCATATACAGGCTTATTAAGAGAAACATATGAATTTAACGGCAGGTGTTTTTGTCTCGTTGCCGTCTTTATAGCTGTTATTATCTGCCTTGTTATACACATCTCAGCAAATGCTCTAAATGAAGTTAGCTTGTCCACCTTAAAATCGCGTATTGCCTTAAAAAGACCTATCATTCCCTCCTGTATTATATCTTCTTTTTCTGCTCCGATGAGAAAATAGGCTCTGGCTTTAGCTTTTACCACACCGCTATATTTATTAAACAGTTTTTCAAATGCTTTTTTATCACCTTTTTGAGCCTTTAATACCATGTCTTCATCCAGTTCTTCACCGTTCAAATTTATTTCGTCATTTTGGGCTTCGCACCTCAAGGATATCGCCTCCAGTAGAATTATAGGCAGGACAATACATGACCACAGTTTATATTATATTTGTTATCATAAAATAGTCAAGTGAACATCAGTTTCTATTCCGCATTTTTTTTAATTTTTCCAACACATCCGGCGACACATTATCCCATACGGTATTGGTATCGTGTCCTCTATTGATTTCTCTTGATATACTTTCTTTAAACCTCTTTAACTCTTCTTTTAGTTCAGAAGCAGATACCCTTATGGCACCCTGAGCCATTATCACCTGTTGTTCTACCCAATCCGATGTGGCCACCTTTACTATACAGTTGTTCTTTATATATTTGGCGATATTTTTTTCTATATAATGATCAGCCGTCTCACCATATTTTGAAAACACCACATGGACTCCTTTATACATCTCTGTGCGATTTGCGGCTCCCTTGACGTATAAGGCATCAAAGACCACAAAAACCTCTATACCTTTGTATGCCTTATATTCTACCATCATGTTGATGAGCTCCTGCCTTGCCAGCTCAAGATTCGCCTTACTTAAGTCTTTCAATTCCGGCCACGCATTTATTATGTTATATCCATCCACGAAAAGTACTTCATTCATTCTAACACCCTTCAAAAGTTCCTCTGCCTCAACACTTCGTACATTAATATTGCTGATGCTATAGAAGCATTTAGCGAATTTATTTTACCTACCATAGGTATTTTTACTAAAATATCACAATTCTCTTTTACAAGCCTGCTTATGCCATATCCTTCGCTGCCTATGACAAGACCTACAGGCACTTTGAAGTCAGCATCACAATAGTTTATAGCACCATCCATATCTGCTCCTATTATCCAGAGCCCTACATCTTTTAGCTCTTTTAATGTCCTCGTTATATTTGTAACTCTTGCTACAGAAACATACTGAATAGCTCCGGCCGATGCCTTGATAACTCCAGGAGTAATACCAACCGCTCTGTTTTTGGGAATGATAACCCCATGAGCCCCGCAAGCATCAGCCGTCCTCAATACAGAACCTAAATTATTAGGGTCCTGTATGCCGTCGAGTATGATGACAAAAGGATGTTCCCCTTTATTTTTAGCTATAGCCAGAATATCATCCACTTCTTTATATACATAAGGAGGAGTCTTGGCAACAACGCCTTGATGTTTGCCTGCATAGAACTCATCTAATTTGTCCCTGCTAACCAGTTGCACTGGTATTCCTTTTTCCCTAGCTAATTTTATGATTTCGTCTATTATCTGGCCTTTAGCGCCAACAGCTATATACAGTTTATCAATAAAACTATTTGCTTTTAAAGCTTCTACAACAGCATTCTTTCCACCAATGTAGAATTCTTCGTCCATATTTTATCCCTCATCTTTGAAAAACTCGCTTAACCACGGTTCTCTTTGCACTACAAGTTCTGCCATACGCTTTAACATCTGCTTTATCTCCCATTGTGCTCCCGGTACAACAACCCGTTTTTGATATACATCCATCAATGATCTTAAATTCAAAGTTGTAACAAAATTGGTGGAAGCAGCATTGGGTAAAATAAACCTCGCGTCTTCATTCTTGATACCCATGGCCTTAAGAGCATCATAACATTCCTGTATGCGTTTTATCTCGTTTTCAAAGACTTGTTTTGCATCCTCATTATCTTTTATGCTATCCGGCATTATATACTCAAAAATCCCCTTGTTTTTCTGCGAAGACTCTGATACTGCTCTCTGGGACTGTACAGAAATACTTACACCTATCCTATGCCTTGTATATTGAGCCAATAATGCCCTAGAAACACCTGACACCGCAAAAGTCATGGTACAGTGCTCTAATATGCTCAAATGGCCCGAATTTATTATGTTCCTGGCTAATCTTAACATATCTGCCTCTAAAGGTTCCTCCTGCCATAATTCATAAGGTGTCTTATGGCTTTTGCAAGTTCTCGCAGCAACCCATATAACTTTTAAAAAATCAGGCGTAGCAGTTAATAGCTTAACCTCCATCAATATCACTCTCCCTTTTTTTCATCGTCTATGTTGCTAATAAGTTGCTCCATTAAAAACATCAACCTATCGGTATCTCCTTTTAAATACAAATAGCCTATAAGCGCCTCAAGTCCGGTCGCATGTCTATAATCCTGTACATCCGCATTTTTAGGAACCGTATACGATTTGGCATTTCGTCCTCTCTTAACAACATTTAGCTCTTCTTCTGTCAGAATATCCATTATTCTGCGAAGCCCTTCCGCCTGGGCTTTAGCCTTAACATAACCTACTGCTTTGCCATGAAGCCGACGGACATTGGTTACACCGCTCAATAGCAGCTTCTCCCTTATATATAGCTCGTACACGCTATCCCCGATATAAGCCAGAGCCAAAGGAGGTATCATGCGCGTTTCCATCGCACACCTGAAGGCGTATCTTCTAAAATAATACCTTTTTCTTTGAGCTCATCCCTTATCTTATCAGCCAGAGCCCAATTTTTCTCTGCTCTTGCCTTCTCCCTTTCTTCTATCAGCTTTACAATATTTTCGTCCAATAGCTCTTCTTTTTCTGTTAAAATGCCTAAAACTCCGGCAAACTCCGAAAGCACATCATACGCTTTTTCCACAACCTGTATATTAATACCTTCACCTATAAAGCTATTGCAATCCCTTATCAGCTCAAAGATCACTGCAATAGCATCAGCCGTATTAAAATCATCGTCCATAGCTTCTATGAACTTTTTCTTGTAGCTATCTATTTTCTCTATAAAACCCATCTCTTCAGCAGTAAGAGCTGAATTGTTCTTATTTGCCTTTTTCATGAAAAACTTAATATTGTCAAACCCATTATGCAACCTTTCAAGCCCATTCTTTGCCTGGTCCAGTAAATCCAGACTAAAATTCAAAGGGCTTCTATAATGGGAAGTAAGAATAAAAAACCTGATTAATTCGGGATTATATCTTTGCCTCAATTCCCTCACGGTAAAAAAGTTATTCTTGGATTTGGACATCTTTTCGTTGTTTACATTCAAAAACCCTACGTGCATCCAATACCTGGCAAATGGCTTGCCATTTGCCGCCTCGCTCTGTGCTATCTCATTTTCGTGATGGGGAAATACCAGGTCAGGTCCCCCTGCGTGTATATCTATAGTTTGCCCCAGATACCTGTTGGCCATTGCTGAGCACTCAATATGCCAGCCAGGTCTACCTACACCCCATGGGCTCTCCCAGCCGGGTTCTCCTTCTTTTTGTGCTTTCCATAAAGCAAAATCCAGTGGATCATCTTTTTTTTCACTGATGTCAACTCTCGCTCCAGATATCAAATCCTCAATGTTCTTATGAGATAACTTACCGTAATCATCTAGTTTGCTCACATCAAAATACACATCACCATCAACTACATAAGCATAACCTTTATCTATAAGCTTCTTAATAAATTCAATGATATTGTCTATATTCTCCGTGGCCCTTGGATGTACTGTCGCCCTTTTTATCCCTAGCGCTTCAGCATCTTCAAAGTACTCCCTGATGAATCTATCTCCCAATTCCTTTACTGTAATATTTTCTTCATTAGCCCTTTTGATCATTTTATCATCGATATCTGTAAAATTCTGCACATAAATTACTTTGTAACCTTTATACTCAAAATATCTTCTCACCACGTCAAACACGATAAATACCCTGGCATTACCAATATGGAAATAATTGTAAACAGTAGGACCACATACATACATGGTTACTTTGCCGGGCTCTAAAGGCATAAATTCTTCCTTCTGACCTGTCATGGTATTATATAGCCGCATCCTTGCACTTTCCTCCTTCCAACTCATTTATCCGTTTTTCCAGTAGTTCAATTCTGTGCTTTAAATACTCTATCTCCTGTTTAATTGGATCAGGCAATTTGTGGTGGTCCAGGTCCACTTCATCTTTATTAATAGCAACACCGCATCTTCTTACAGCTCTTCCAGGCACACCCACTACAGTAGAATTGGGGAGCACTTCTTTTAAAACCACTGCGCCCGCACCTATCTTAGAGTTATCTCCTACTTTAAAAGGCCCTAAAATTTTCGCTCCAGCACCTATTACCACATTATTTCCGATAGTAGGATGTCTTTTGCCTTTTTCTTTACCTGTACCTCCCAATGTAACACCCTGATATATCGTACAATTATCACCTATCTCAGCCGTTTCTCCGATTACCACACCCATACCATGGTCTATAAATAATCTTTTGCCTATTTTAGCACCAGGGTGTATCTCAATGCCTGTAATAAATCGGCTAAATTCCGAAATAAGCCTGGGTAAAATAACCAGCCCTTTATTGTACAAAAAGTGAGCTAATCTATGAAGTATTATAGCGTGCAATCCAGGGTAGCACAATATTACTTCCAATACACTCTTAGCAGCAGGATCCCTTTCAAGCACAGCCTGTATATCCTCTTTTATCTCATTTAAAAGCCTCATAATCCTCATCTCCCTTCTCGGATAAAATAATACCCGTCTCCCCCAGAGACGGGTATACCGCGGTTCCACTCTGCTTAAGGCGTAAATACACCTTCACCTCAAGATTTATAACGGCATCAACCGGTTTAACACTGCTCCAGGGCGCACTTCAGTATTAAGTAAGCGAAGCTGCTCTCAGCTAAAACAGCTACTCTCTGTACGCATCCTTAATACCTACTTTCCCATTCATCGCATCACATATTCACCTTTGATATTATTATATCTATTATTTTCACAGATATCAAGGCCATAAATTTAATCCATATCCATATACTTTACTCTTACACCCTCCAGAGACATCAGCTCGCCTAAAAACTCTTCCATATATCTTTCATCTGCTTTCATATTAAGGGTAATAAGGCCACGCTCATCCTCAGGATCATGAATGCCAAATCTCCCTATGATATTGTCACCATACCTAGTCAATATCTCCTGCACCTTGAGAGCTGAATCTGTTCGCTTATCAATGGATATCCCGACGATTTTCATCATCATCACTCCTTTTTGCTCATGTTTTCCTCAATTTTTTGTTTTATGTACCCCAACACCTGGTCCACAGTTAAATCCAGAGACTCTCCTGTCCTCCTATCCTTTATCTCAACTACCCTATCTCTGGCCTTTTTACCTACCGTAATCCTTATAGGTATTCCAATAAGATCAGCATCTTTAAACTTGACTCCTGCCCGCTCATCTCTGTCGTCCAGGAGCACCTCTACACCATTTCTAGACAACACATCATACAGGTCTTCTGCGAGAGATGCTTGAACTTCATCGGATGTGTTCACAGGTACAATTATAACATGATAAGGCGCTATGGACATTGGCCATATTATGCCGTTTTCATCGCTGTTTTGTTCTATAACCGCAGCCATTATTCTGTTAATGCCTATACCATAACTGCCCATTATCATAAGGTGTTCTTGACCATTTTCATCCAAATACTTGGCACCCAGCGCCTCACTGTACTTAGTGCCAAGTTTGAATATATGACCAACTTCAATACCCTTAGAAATTGACAACCTTCCCCCGCACCTTATGCACACATCTCCATCACTTACTTTTCTGACATCTACAACTATATCGCCTTTGAAATCTCTGCCATAATTTACATTCTTATAATGGTAACCTGTCTTATTGGCACCCACTATAAAATTAGACATGTAAGTTACTTCCTCATCAACTATAAGCTTATCCACTTTAAGGCCCACGGGACCAGCAAAGCCCACCTCAGCATTTGTTACATTTTTGACCACATCATCTTCGGCCATGCGAAGGTCGTCTTTGGTGCACTCAAGGATATTGACAAGCTTTACCTCATTGAGTTCCCTATCTCCTCTTATGACAACAGCTATTACCTGATCTTTTACCGTATAAATAAGCGTTTTGGCAAAGTTATCGGGAGACGTTTCAAAGAAATCCGTCAGCTCTTGAATAGTCCTGGCATCGGGGGTTGCCACCAGCTCCAACGGTTTCTCCTCTTGCTTCTCTCTGATATCAGGCCTTGACTCGGCTCTTTCAACATTTGCCGCATAATCACAGTTCTCGCAATGAGCTATTTCGTCTTCACCTACCTCTGACATCACCATAAACTCATTGGATTCTTTCCCTCCCATGGCTCCCGAATCAGCCTGCACAACCCTATACTTTAAGCCGCATCTGTCAAATATTCTGCAGTATGCATCGTGCATTTTGCCGAATGAAACATCAAGCCCTTCCCAATCCATGTCAAAACTATAGGCATCCTTCATGATAAATTCACGACTGCGAATGACGCCGAAACGCGGCCTTTTTTCATCTCTATACTTCGTCTGAATCTGATATAATATCTTAGGAAGATCTCTGTAAGATGTAAGCTCCTTCATCACATATGTAAAAACCTCTTCATGGGTAGGTCCAAGGCAGAAATCCCGTTCATGCCTATCTTTAAGTTTAAACATCTCAGGCCCAAATGCACTCCATCGCCCTGACTCCTCCAACAATTCTGAAGGTATAATGCCTGACATAAGCACCTCTTGTGCTCCAGACCTATCCATTTCTTCTCTTACTATGTTCTCTATTTTTCTCAAAACTCTATACCCCAGTGGAAGATAAACATATACTCCTGCGGCCAATTTTCTCATCAAGCCGGCTCTCAACATGTATTTATGGCTCGTTATCTCTGCTTCTGCAGGAACTTCTCTCAACGTAGGCAAAAAAAGCTGCGTTAATCTCATTTCGATCCTCCTCAATCAATTTCTCTTATGCTCGCTACTGCCATACAGGCTATACCTTCCTGGCGCCCTGTAAACCCCAGACCCTCAGTGGTAGTAGCCTTTACACTTACCCTGTCCAGAGATATGCCAAGTACTTCAGCGATATTTTTTCGCATTTTATCAATATATGGCGCCAGCTTTGGCTTCTGAGCAATAATTGTTATATCGCAGTTATTGACGCAAAAATCCTTCTCCTTTAACTTATCATTAGCCATTTTAAGAAGCAATAAGCTGGATATACCCTTATACGCTGCATCGCTATCAGGAAAATGCATACCTATATCACCCATTGCCGCAGCGCCAAACATAGCATCAATAAGGGCATGCAATGGGCAATCTGCATCTGAATGGCCTAAAAGCCCCATTTCATATGGAATTGCAACGCCACAAAGTACCAGCTCTCTGCCCTTTTCAAATCTATGAGCATCAAAACCTATGCCAATGCGCATAATATCCCCCATTTACTGTTTTTCTATTTTACCATTTTTCTCACTTAAATTCAATTATAGGCTTGAACCCCCTTACATTTTTTATAACAAGCCTATGGCAGCCGGCTTTAACATCCCTCAGCTTTAAGTCAGTCTGAGCGGAACCATTGCTGTTATAAGTATAGAGATACATATCGCGACCTGGAGAGGGTATCTCAAGCAAAAGTTCGCTTTGATCTGACATGACCCCCCATTCAAACCTGCCAAGCACGTCATAGCAATCCCTTAACAATTTTTTACAGGATGATGCTTTATCGATAATATATGCCAAATAACCTTTAAATGGTATATTCTCGGCATATACAGCGGGCAACTTCTTTACATCCAGCTGCTTTAAAAGGTATGGTATCCCATCTTTGAGAACGCCCATATGAGATGTATTAAGCGTGATGCTATCAAAAACATATCGGGAACTGGACGCCAGCACCGTGCCATCTCCCATTTTTGATCTTATTTCTGCCATTGGTTTACCGTCAATCCAAAGGCCTTCTTGTCTATCAGTCTCCGTATCAACCTGTATATATTTATTGGTATAATATCCCTTACCATTGAAGCAAAAGACATCTATTCCCCGCCTTTTTATGATTTCCACCTTAGCATTTAAATCATTTAAATAATCATTTTTTTCATGCATAGTGGATTGAGGTATAAATACTGGAAAATTATCTTCATCTCTATATTCAAAAAGGTAACTGCCATAGTCTGAAGTAGGAAGCAGCTCTTTTATCGATGGAATATATTCCCTTATCAAATTATAAGTTATGGGCTTGCCTGTTATCCTGCTTATCATCCATATAAAACCATTGTAAAGCATATTTACAAAGTCATCATAAGGCGAAGGCGGTACCTGACCACCCTCCCACGGATAATAGGCATCAGCAGAACCCTCATTGGGCGTACACAGCATGATAATCCTTTCTACATCGCCTCTATAAAAATCCGACTGTATATAACTTCTTGCCACAATACCTCCCATGCTGTGGCATACAATAATCACTTTATCTTCTTTATTGGATTTAAGAACTCTATCAATAGCTGGTATAAGATATTTGCGAGCAGATAAAAGATTATTCTCCCACCAGCCATAATAAGCTATTTCCACAGTCAGTCCAGAATCCTTCATTGCCTGAATAATGGGCTTATAGTACCAAATCGACGGACCAAAGCTCCATCTACCCCATAAGAGCGGAACTGAACCAAAGATGCCCGGCAAAAAGACTACAGGGAGCATGTTTTACCACCCCATATCCCATTATATGCGGGCATCTTTACTTATGTTATCAGTTCATTGATGCTAAAGCCTCTGCTATATATATATCTTCAGGAGTGGTTATCTTAATATTTCTATATGCGCCCTCTATCATTCTTACTTTTATTCCCATACGCTCAACCAAAACGGTATCATCTGTAGATAAAAAATTATCCTCTATAGCCTTTTGATGAGCCTTAAGTATCAAATCATATCTGAAAACCTGAGGAGTCTGTACTGCCCAAAGAGATTCCCTTGGTGGAGTATGCAGGATAAAACCGTCTTTAACCACTTTTATGGTATCTTTTACTTTTACGCCCACCGCCGCTGCTCCATGTTCTATTGCAGCTTCTATAGATTCCCTGATAATAGATTCTGTGACAAAGGGCCTTGCGCCATCATGAATCAAAACCAGGTCACAATTTGTTTCTTTTATAGCCATAAGACCATTGTATACCGATATCTGCCTTTCAGCTCCACCCTCTACATATCTGACTTCATATCCTTTCAAAATTTCATTTGAGCAAAAATCAATATCGTCCTTAGATGTAACTACCACTATGTCGTCAATACCTGATTTCTTAATTGTTTCAACAGAGTAAGTAATAATAGGTTTGCCGTTCAAAGGCAAAAAAACCTTATTTTTATCCATTTGCATCCTTCTACCCTTACCCGCAGCCATTATAAGAGCACATACCTTCAATGTTTCTTCCCCCAATTCAGTCTAGATCACCTTTTCCTGGGCATCGGATTTTAAACGCGCAAAAATCATCCTGCCTGCAGCCGTCTGTAATACACTGGTAACCGTTATCAACACATTGTCTCCTATATGATTTTTCCCGCCTTCTACCACTATCATAGTACCATCATCCAGATACGCAATCCCCTGGCCATTTTCCTTGCCTTCCTTTATAATCAAAACCTTCATATCTTCACCTGGTAACACTACAGGTTTTACGGCGTTAGAGAGTTCATTTATGTTAAGAACCGGCACACCTTGAAATTGAGCCACTTTATTGAGATTATAATCATTGGTGATTACCTTCCCTTTTAACAGTTGAGCCAATTTCAACAGCTTATTGTCCACTTCCGCGATATCTTCAAAATCCTTCTCAAATATATCCACTCTTATATCCAGCTCTTTCTGCATACGATTTAATATATCCAGCCCCCGTCTACCCCTGTTTCTCTTCAAGGTATCGGATGAGTCCGCAATATGTCTGAGTTCCTCCAATATAAAGCTGGGTATTATTATAGGCCCTTCTACAAAACCCGTTTTGCATATATCAAAAATCCTTCCGTCAATTATAACACTGGTATCTAAAAGCTTTGGCGTCATGCCGTCTTCTCTGCCATACTTTTCTCTGCTCTTTCTCAATGAAATGATAAAATTTATCAATTCCTCTTTCTTTTTCACCGCCACTTCTACGCCTATAAATGCGAAAAGCAAATCTATAATTACAGGTATCAGGTATCCTATATATGGTATCCTGACAAAGGGGCTGCTTATAAGATTGGCTATAATAAGGCCTAAAATCAATCCGATTGCTCCCAGTATGATGTCCTTTGCAGACACCTTTTGTATAAATTTTTCGAAGTGTAACGATGCTAATTTACACCGTTGTATGAAGCCAGGCGTCATAACATAAAAAATAAAACCCCCCACAAGCGTTCCAATTGCTAATAGTCCAAAATATAAAGGCGAATCTGGTTTGATAACGATACGCAATCCCACGAACATAAGCACCACTGCACTCAATTCATATCCTATCAGCAAGCCAAACATTGAAACCACTATTCTTACTATTCTCTTCATAATCATCACCTCCTTCTTATTATTGACATCTTACCATATTTTTTAATCACCCCTCTTAACGCAAATTGTCAAATATCCACCTTAGGATTTTAACAGATGTATCCTTCTTTTTTGAAAATGCCGTAACCGATATAAATTTATCCCTGGTATCAAAACCCATCTGATTTAATTTTTGGAGGCTATCAATAGGCAATCCATAAACATGATCTTTTTTATCTAAATCGGAGAGCACAGTTCCCCTGGCAGTGTCATCTCTAGGAATATTTAAAACTCCGTTCTTCAAATAGCTTTCAAGAGGTAAAAAAGCCCCTCTTTTAGCGAACTGGACAAATATGTCCTTGTCAAAAACGTAAATATCTCCAGTCTGAGAACCTATATAAGTCATGACCTTTTGCCACGCTGCCATATCCTCAGGCCCACGCATTGGAATATTTGAAAGCAATATCTCTTTTAACTCTGGAAAATCTCTAAGCATGCGGCTTTTTATATGTTGCAGATTGCTGTCAGCCAAATACGGTCCCACCAGGTATATCTCAATTTTTTTCCCCTCAATGCTCTTCTGATAAATATAATTTGATGTTATATTCCACACAAACAAAATAATGAGGATAGCAACTACGTATTTCCACCATTCGTAATAAAAATGATCCAGAATCTTTTCTTTATCAATTTTCATCGTTACCTCTCCTTAAATTTTTTTACTTATCTTAATTTTATCACAACCACCTATATTGGCAAGCCCGCAAAATTATCCCATGAATAACAGCGGTAAGTTATCAAATACTAAGGATGAGGTGATGATTATGAAAGACATAATCTGCGATGATTTTCAAAACACCGTTAGAGATGTACTTATAAGGCATAAAAGCATTCTGGACGTAATGACAAAATTGCAGGAAACAGATGCTCGTATAAACAGAGCTATAGCAAAGTCCGTTACAATTTGTGGTTGCCTAAACATCAATGCGCATAAGCAGGAAATACCAGAAGATATAGATTTTGATGATTTGCCGTATGTTGTAGATTCCCATCTCGAAGGAAATCTCTGCCATAATTGTAGGGATATCGTTGAAAAAGAGATCACAAATCACCTGTTCTATCTAGCAGCTTTATGCAACCTTTTAAACATTAACATGTTTGACCTCATTATAGAAGAATATAAAAAATTAAATTGGCTGGGTCCTTTTACATTGACTTAATGGCGATGCTCAAAGCCTGTTTCAAATCTTTAACAGGGTATACTTTTATCTTCTCAGGATATTCAAGGCCTTTTAAGTTTTCATATGGTATAATAATAGCATCAAAACCCATCCTGTAAGCTTCTATAATCCTCTTTGCAGGTTGGGTTACAGGCCTTACTTCTCCGGCCAGACCTATTTCACCTACAGCTACCAGGCCCTCACTTATACATACATCCCTATAACTGGAAACAATAGTCAGTGCCAATGCCAGATCACATGCGGGTTCGGTAAGCTTTATACCTCCCGTCACGTTAAGGTATATATCCTGATTACCAAGCATCATACCAATTCTTTTTTCAAGCACCGCTGTGATCATGAGCATCCTGTTGAAATCAATGCCTGTACACATGCGCCTAGGTATGCCAAAATTGGTCTGCGTGACCAGGGCCTGTAATTCTGCTAACAGCGGTCTCGTCCCCTCCATAGAACAGGTAACACATGAACCTGATACGCCTGCAGGTCTACCACGCAATAACATCTCAGATGGGTTTTTAATTTCTTTGATGCCATCCGCCATCATTTCAAATATACCCACCTCATTGGTAGATCCAAAGCGGTTTTTAACAGCTCGTATCATCCGATACATAAGCCTGTTTTCCCCTTCAAAATATAACACCGTATCCACCATATGTTCCAGTACCCGCGGGCCGGCTATAGAACCATCCTTTGTCACATGTCCTACTATAATTGTGGTAATATTCATGCCTTTGGCTATATGCATCAAATATGAGGTTATCTGTCTTACCTGGCTTACGCTCCCCGGCGATGACGATAATTGAGGGTCATATATTGTTTGTATAGAATCGATTATCAAAACATCAGGTTTTAACGCTTTTACCTGCTCAATAATAGCGTATATATCGGTCTCCGACGCCAGATATATCCTTTCATTTCTTATTCCCAGCCTTTCTCCCCTCATCTTGACTTGGTGTACTGATTCCTCCCCCGATATGTATAAAACTCTTTTAGTCCCTGCTATGTTTTTGCACATCTGCAGCATCAGCGTTGACTTCCCTATGCCCGGGTCTCCTCCTATGAGCACCAATGACCCCTGCACAATACCTCCACCTGTTACCCTATCCAATTCATCAAATCCCGTGCTAAACCGATTTTCTCCCATAACCTTACTGCTTATATTGCTTATAAGCTCAGGCTCTTTGCCGGTTCGCTTTTCTCTTTTTTTATCAATTTTCTCAATAATCTCTTCCTGCAAGGTATTCCATTGACCACAAGAAGGACATTTACCCATCCATTTTGAAGTTTCATAGCCGCAATTCTGGCATATAAAGCGAGTCCTTTCTGCCACATTAAAACCCCCTCGTACGTAAATTATAACAAAAAGAGAGGGCTTAAACCACAGCGCCCTCTTTTTTCGTTATATCCAGTTTGCCGTCTTTAACATCCACATACACCACATCACCTTGTTTTATTTCACCTTTTAACATCTTTTCAGAAAGAGTATTTTCTATCGTCTTTTCAATAGCCCTCCTCAAAGGCCTTGCTCCAAACGCAGGATCATAACCTTCCTTAGCAAGGTATTCTTTTGCAGCATCGCTCAATATGAGCTGAATATTATTGGCCTTAAGCCTCTCGTTTAGATCTTTGAGCATTATATCCACAATTTTCTTGATGTCATCCATCGTCAACTGGTGGAACACTATGATTTCATCTATTCTGTTGAGGAATTCGGGCCTAAATGTGCGCTTTAATTGATCCATTACGTTTTCTTTCATCTTCTCATACGCGTCTTTTGCTTCATTGGTAGATGCAGCAAAACCCAACGTAGCCTGCTTTTTAATAAGATCAGCTCCCACGTTTGATGTCATAATTATAATCGTATTTTTGAAATCTACTGTTCTTCCTTTGGCATCTGTAAGCCTTCCGTCATCTAATATCTGAAGCAATATATTAAACACATCGGGATGGGCCTTTTCTATTTCGTCAAACAGTACCACCGAATACGGCTTTCTCCTCACTTTCTCTGTCAGCTGACCACCCTCTTCATAGCCTACATATCCCGGAGGTGAACCTACCAACCTGGATACGGTATGCCTCTCCATATATTCTGACATGTCAAGCCGTATCATGGCATTTTCATCGCCAAACATAGCTTCTGCCAATGCCTTGGCTAGTTCTGTCTTTCCAACACCTGTAGGACCTAAGAATATGAACGAACCTATAGGCCTCTTGGGATCCTTAAGGCCTACTCTGGCCCTTCTAACAGCTCTAGATATAGCTTCAATAGCCTCATCCTGCCCGATTACCCTGTTGTGCAGGATCTCCTCGAGATGGAGCAATTTCTCAGATTCTTCTTCCGCCAGTTTCTTTACAGGGATACCTGTCCACAGTGATACGATATTGGCGATATCTTCTTCCGTAACGCTCTTATCTTTGGAGAGATTTTTATGCTCCCATTGCTCCTTTATCTTTTCAAGCTCTTCTCTGCACTTCTGCTCCTCATCTCTCAGCCTTGCAGCTTTCTCAAATTCCTGAGTGCTTATAGCTTCCTCCTTTTCCTTTTGCAATTTTTGTATTTTTTCTTCCAACTCTTTTATTTCGGGAGGGGCCGTAAACGTCTGCAACCTGGCTCTGGAAGCTGCCTCGTCAATAAGATCTATAGCCTTATCCGGCAAGAACCTATCAGTGATGTACCTATCTGAAAGTTTTGCCGCAGCTACCAACGCTTCATCGGTTATCTTAACCCTGTGATGAGCTTCATATTTATCCCTTAAGCCCTTCAAAATTTCTATAGTGTCCTCTACCGAAGGCTCATCCACCTGTATAGGCTGGAATCTTCTCTCAAGCGCTGGATCCTTCTCGATGTATTTGCGGTATTCATCAAGGGTTGTGGCACCAATGACCTGTATCTCGCCTCGAGCCAACGCAGGTTTTAATATATTGGATGCATCTATAGCGCCTTCTGCTGCACCTGCTCCTATCAGCGTATGCAGCTCATCGATAAAGAGAATGACGTTGCCAGCTCTTGTTATCTCCGATAATACTGCTTTTATTCTCTCTTCAAATTCTCCTCTGTATTTAGAACCTGCTACCATTGAGGCCAGATCCAGTGTTACTAGGCGTTTATCTTTTATAATTTCGGGTACACGGCCTTCTACGATCTCCTGTGCGAGGCCCTCTACAATAGCTGTCTTTCCAACGCCAGGGTCTCCTATAAGGCATGGGTTGTTCTTGGTACGCCTGCTCAAAATCTGAATAACCCTTTCGATTTCTTTTTCTCTGCCTATAACAGGATCCAGTTTTCCTTCTCTTGCTAATTCAGTCAAATCGCGCCCGTATTGATTTAAAGTAGGTGTATTGTTATTCCTGGATGCCTGCTTAATGCCCGAAGGTTCTTGATTTAGAAGCTTCATTATTTCATCTCGCGTCTTATTTAGATCTACACCTAGTTCAGACAATACCCTTGCTGCAACACCATCGCCTTCCCTGATAAGTCCCAAAAGGATGTGCTCTGTACCGATGTAATTTACACCAAGCCTGCGCGCTTCAGCAAAGCTCAGCTCCAGCACCCTCTTAGCCCTCGGCGTGTAACCAACGACCTCTGTAGGCATGGCTCCTCTCCCTATAAGACTTTCTACTTTCTGCCTTATGGTTTCAAGCTTCACTCCTTGATTTTTCAAAGCCTGTGCTGCAATACCTTCTCCTTCTTTTATAAGTCCCAGCAACAGGTGCTCAGTCCCTACATAGTTGTGATTTAATGCTCTGGCCTCTTCCTGTGCCAGATATAATACCTTTTGTGCTCTCTCAGTAAATCTTCCAAACATCGCCATATACGTACACCTCCATTATTCTATTTATTTTATCCTTTCTCTAACATACGCAGCCCTCGCCACATCTCTTTCAAAAGGCGATAACTCTTTTCCTTCTATTTTCTGTATATTCGCAGGTTGAGTATATACTAAAAGTCCATTAATAGGCATTTCAGCTTTTATTATGCCCAGATTTTTGCCCAACCTGACATTAGAAAGGTGCTTCATGCACTCCTCCGAGCTCAAAATTCTGGCACTCTTTAAGATGCCATAAGATCTATATACCATGTCCTCAATTCTCATCTTATTATTTTTATACATCTCAAGAGCGACATATCTTTCATTGGATATTATGCTCTTTGTAACGCCAATCATATTTTCGATAATCTCGGATTCACCCTGTCCCAGGGTAATCTGATTGGATATCTGGAATATATTCCCTAAAGCCTCTGTACCTTCACCATATATGCCGCGGACGGCCAGACCGATTTTATTGAGATTTGCCAGCACATTTTTTATCTGATCGGACATAACCAGCGCCGGAAGATGTAACATAACAGATGCCCTAAGGCCTGTACCAATATTGGTAGGACATGAGGTTAAATAACCAATTTCTTCGTCATAAGCGTATTTCAAATTTTCCTCCATAACATCATCAATCTTGTCTGCCAGATCTAGAGCTTCTTTCAGCTGGAGCCCCGGGAAAATGGTTTGAATACGTATATGATCCTCCTCATTGATCATGATACTCACTTTTTCATCGCGGCTTAGAAGCACCGCTCCCCGCTTGTATTCCCTGGCCAGATCAGGGCTTATGAGATGCCTTTCCACAAAGGCCATTCTATCCAGTGGTGTAGTTTTCGCCAAATCCACATAATCAAAATCCCTAGACAATACGGTATTGCTCTTTAATATACTATCTCTTACCTGTGCCTTAACCTTAGCAGCATCATCATCGCTCATGGCAATAGGAAAAGGAAAATCGCTTAAATTCCTGGCCAGCCTTATCCTTGAACTTAAAACCACATCCCCATCAGGCCCATTCATATCTATCCAGTTATCCATTATCTCACCTCCCTAATTTTTTCTCCAATTCTTTAATCTGGTCTCTCAGTCTAGCGGCTTCCTCGTAGGCTTCTCTTCTTACCGCATCATTTAGCTGCTCTCTAAGCCTTTCAATCTGTCGCTCAATACGCAAATTCCCGCCAGCCCTTTTAGGCACCTTCCCCTTATGCAGGTTGTGGCCGTGTATTTTCCTTACAAGCGGCATCAATCTATCCCTGAACACATTATAGCAACGCGCACAACCTAATCGCCCCGTCTTTTTAAAGTCTTCATAGGTGCTGTTACAAAAACTGCATTTTACGCTCTGGATCATGTAATCATCAGCCGTATAATCCATCAGTCCTGAAAGAAGATTATCTATGGAGAAAAATGAACCAAACGGCAAAGTGAAGGGTTCAAAATTCAACTGGCCTGTCTCTCTAGCACATTCTTCGCACAGATGCATTTCAGTTTTTTGCCCGTTGATTATCTGAGTATAATGAACCGTCGCAGGCCTTTTTTGACACCTTTCACATATCATTTTAAATACCTCCTTTTCTTTTCTCAACATCAACTATTTAAAACCGCTAACAACATAGCCTTGAACAAACTGGCACGTACAATATTGCGCAGTTCCGGGTCCAATCCTATAATCCTATCCGATAGTGCAGATTTCATGATCAAAAATTCCCTTTCTTTTATAAACCCATCTCTATAAAGGGCATTTAGATAAGCATATGCGTCTCCTTGAGAGATGCTGCTGCCTATACCTTCTGTTATTATGTCTTTTATATATTCTTTCTCATCTATGTTCAATTTAATTATTCTTATGCAACCGCCACCACCTCTGCGACTTTCGATGTAATAACCCAGCTCTGGCGTAAACCGCGTCTCCAGCACATAGTTTATCTGAGATGGAGTACACTGAAATTTGCTCGCCAGCTCATTTCTTCTTATCTCTACAATGCCGTTTTGCGCTTCATCTATCAACTTTTTTATAAACATCTCTATAACGTCGCTTATCCTGGCCATGTACTCACCTCTTTATCTTTGACTTTCTTTGACTTTCGATTATAGTATATATTACCATATTTATTTTGTCAATAGGTTTTTAAAAAATTTTTTATAAAAATAGCGGGGAATGCTATCCCCACTATTTTATGCTTCCTTAGCCAACTTTGTTTCTTCTATTATCTTCTGAGCCAATTGCGGCGGCATCTCCTCGTATCTCTCAAACCTCATAGTAAAAGTACCCCTTGCGTGAGTTAATGATCTCAAATCTGTTGCATACCTGAACATCTCTGCCTCAGGCACCTCTGCTGTTATGACCTGCAAGCGGCCTTCGGGTTGCATGCCCAATATCCTTCCTCTGCGCTTGTTTAAATCACCTATCACATCGCCCATATACTCTTCAGGGACCGTAACCTCTACGTGCAGTATCGGTTCAAGCATAACAGGATCGGCCTGTTGCATGCCTTTTTTAAAGGCCAGCGATGCCGCAACTTTAAACGCCATTTCCGATGAATCCACAGGATGATAAGATCCATCCACCAATGTAGCTTTTATGTTAACAACAGGATAGCCAGCTAATATACCCTCTTTCATGCATTCCCTCAAACCCTTTTCCACAGCAGGGATAAATTGCTTTGGCACAGCTCCCCCAAAGATCTTATCCACAAATTCAAAGTCCTTATCATGCAATGGCTCAAACTCTATCCAGACATGTCCATACTGGCCATGGCCACCTGTTTGCTTTTTATGTTTGCCCTCTACTTTAGCATGGCCTTTAATAGTCTCTCTATACGCCACCTTAGGCACAGTCAACTGGCATCCTATTCCAAATTTCGTCATCAGCTTTTTAACAATCACCTCAAGGTGCACTTCCCCATACCCGTATAAGAGGAACTGCCCTGTTTCATTGTTTTTAATCACCTTAAACGTAGGATCTTCCTCGTTTAATCTCAAAAGCCCATTGCTTATCTTCTCTTCATCACCTTCAGACTGAGGTTCAATAGCCATAGCCAGATTGGGCTCGGGATACGATATTTTATCGTAAACCACGCTCCTCTTAGGGTCACATAGAGTATCTCCTGTAGATGTGCTGGCCAATTTGGCCACACCTCCAATATCACCACAAAGCAGCCTATCAACAGGTATCTGCTTTTTACCCCTTAATACAAAGAGCTGTCCAATTCTTTCTTCAACCTCTTTAGTAGAATTAAGCACAGGAGAGTCTGGTGTCACGGAACCGCTCAAGACTTTAAACAACGATATCTTGCCGACATACGGATCTGCTATGGTTTTAAACACAAACGCTGAAAAAGGATCTGCACTTCTGTCAGCAGGTGTAGGCATATACTCCACAATAGCATCCATGAGAGTCGAAACACCTATATTTTTTAAGGCAGAACCACAAAGTACCGGAAATAATTCCCTTTGTGCCACACCTTTTTTCAAAACCTCTTTTAACTCTTCAACAGAAAGCTGCTCATCGCCAAAGAATTTTTCCAAAAGGCCTTCATCCAATTCAGCAATGTCTTCTATCAATTCCTCTCTGGCCTCTGCTACAGCATCAACCATATCATCCGGTATATTTTCCTGCGCAAATTCACCTTTTTTATTATATATAAAGGCTTTATTTTCCAGCAAATCAACATATCCTTTGAAATCGTCTTCCTGACCTATAGGAAGCTGCAACGCAACAACCTTATTGCCAAACAAATCTTTTAGTTCCTGCAACGTCTTTGAAAAGTCGGCATTTTCCTTATCCATCTTGTTTATAAAAAACATCCCGGGGAGACCTGATTCTTCTAAATGCTTCCACGCGATCTCTGTACCAACCTCTGGCCCCGAGGATGAAACTACCAGTACAGCACCCTCTACAGCCCTCAATGACGCCAGCATTTCTCCCACAAAATCAAAATAACCTGGTGTATCGATCAAATTTATCTTCGCAGTTTTCCACTCCACCGGTATGAGAGATGCCGATATAGAAATAGACCTTGCGATTTCTTCAGGATCAAAGTCAGAAACCGTATTTCCTTCCTCAACTCTGCCCATCCTATCTATTGCTTTTGACACATATAAAGCTGCTTCAGCCAGTGTTGTCTTCCCTGCTCCACTGTGTGATATCAATGCTACATTTCTGATTGCATTATACTCATATGCCTTCATAAAAATCCCCCTTTAATGTTTTGCTATTATAAATATTCTATATTTTTTTATGATTTCCTTCTTTATTTACTTATTTTATATAAGACCTAAATATGCTCATATATAACCACTCGATTGCGTCCCCCGGCCTTGGCCATATACAAAGCCCTGTCAGCATTAGCAATCAATCTCTCAAGGGAATCGGCTTTTGCGGGATACTCACATACACCTGCACTTACCGTAATGTTCAGTTCACCAATCCTTGTATTAAATGGCTTTGATTCTATCTCCACTCTAATCCTCTCAGCGATATTATAAGCCTGTTTCTCATCTACTGCCGGCAATACCACTACAAACTCCTCTCCACCATACCTTGCCACGATATCATCGTTTCTAAGACACATTTTTATACGATTAGCCAATTCTTTTAGCACATCATCGCCGATCAAATGACCATATGTATCATTTACTCGTTTAAAATAGTCTATATCTATCATAATCAAGCTAACATTTAATCCCTCTTTCTTACATATTTCGATAACATCGTTAAGAACATCTGTAAAGTATCTTCTGTTATATAACTTAGTCATAGGGTCCATTATAGATTTTTGCGTCATTTCCCTGTAAAGCTTTGCATTAAAAAGCGCTATAGCTGCCTGTTTTGATATCATGCTGACAATTTTCAAATTATCCTGTGTAAAACTATTTTCGTAATCCTGGAACAAGATAATAGCACCTATCGTTTCCATGTCTTGCTGAAGAGGAACAACCATACACGAATTAAAATCAAAATAATCACAGCAAAAGCCGTTTTTGTCATCCAGACAATCAATGATTGTCGGTTCCTCCATATGCAGTACATATTCCACAAATCGCTTATCCATCATAACTTTCATATCACAATATCTATCTTGATCTCCTATATCCCAGGCAACTATCTCCAAGTCATCCATGTCATTTCTTTTTAAAAAAATCACGATCCCGCTAAAATTGACTACTTCTCTTATGGCGTCAATAATGGCCTCCCCTACCTGATGCACATCCAATCTGGAATTAATAATCGACACCATATTGTACAACGCCTGCAGCTTTTTATTAGCGTACATCAAGTTTGAGAGCGTATGGAAATTATAGGCGAGGAGCAGTATAGCCGCCAACATAGATAAAAAATAAAAAGTCGTCATGTCAAAATATACGTTAGCGATCAAAAGTGCACAAGGTATTGATATAAGCCCTATCAAAGCCTTAAGTTTTTCACTGCCAAAAAAATGATCCAGATGAACATGTCTATTAAACAATACATACTCTACATAGCATAAGATATCCTCTGCAAGCCGATTTGCAATCACAAATGCCAGAATACCTTTTAGTTGTCCACTATAAAACTTACCAATATGAGCGCCTGCCAAATAAAAGGCCATTGCTGATAGCGAATATATTATCGAAACCTTAGATCCATAAAACAAACTTAAAAGCATCTTTCTTTTGTAAACAGCATAATAAACCATAACCCCTATAAAAGCCATAAGCAATGTGGGTACAATGCCGTACATCAAAAACATTGCCAAAGCAAAAACAGAAGTTAGATTAAAGTCTACCCCATCACTTTTAATGCCAAAATGTTCGACTATTATGTATACTATCGTAAAAGCTGCAAAAGCACCGTAGTTCATTTCATCAATGCCGTAAACGAGCAAGAAATAAAAAAGCAACGCATACCCAACGCCCATCACTCCTGCAAAAGCTGATTTATTCTTCAAATTCAATCCTTCCCCCAAAAAATCAAGAATTTTAATATCTATTTCTATTATATTATACATAATAGTCACAATATGTCCATAACAAAAAAAGCGCCTTTTTGGCGCTTTTGTATAAAAGAATTTATACCAGATTTACAGAGGCTAAAAGTTCCTCATCTAAAAATACCTTATCAGGAACTCCTACAAATTCTATACGATGTCCTTCATTCATTATGACAACCCTATCTGATAATATCTTTTCCACATCCAGATCATGGGTTGCAATAATTATAGTAGTCCCTTTTCGATTCAATTCTAATAATTTATTTACAAGCCATTTTTTTGATCTAGGGTCAAGGCCGTTGGTAGGTTCATCCAATAACAACACCTCGGGATTTATAGCCATAACCGACGCCAGCGCCACTTTTTTCTTTTCGCCGCCACTCAACCTGTGTGGTGGCCTGTCCTTTAAATCCCATATACCAAAGTCCTTCAAAATACCGTTCACTTTCTCCCGAACATCCTCTGGCTTCTCATTTAACTGAAGGGGGCCAAAAGCCACTTCATCATATACGCTGGGAGAAAACAGCTGCACATCTGAATCCTGAAACACCAGACCCACTCTTTTCCTGAATTCATATGGACTTTTATTTAGCTCCTTTTCACTTATGACCTTACCAAATGCCACAAATTCCCCTTTGCTGGGGAAAAGCAAACCATCCATTATCTTCATGAGTGTAGATTTGCCACAGCCATTAGCCCCTAGTATGACTATTTTTTCACCCCTTTTTATTTCCAGGCTTACATCCACAAGCGCTGGAATAGAACCTGCATAAAAATAAGAAACATTCTTTAGTTCGAAAATAATATCAACAGTATCTTTCAAAATATACCCCCTTCCACAGCAGCTATAGCTACAAACACTGCATTAAATACCAGCCACAGATAATCCCATTTCTTTAACTTAAAATGACTTATAGTTTTTATCTCCCCATGGTAACCCCTCGCCACCATGGCATCGTACACATCATTGCTGAGATCTCCCGATCTGATCAAAAGGTATCCTATCGAGCTGGCTACAAATCGCCTACCCTCTTTCCCGTCTATATTTTTTATCGACCTGCTCTTCCTTGCCAAAAACATATTGGACGCAAGCTCCAAAAATAAAAAAATATACCTGTTGGTCATCTCCAGCACCGATGCAAATACATCTGGTATTCCCACAGAGCGCAAGGCTTTCATTAAATCAAGCCACCTGGTAGTAACCGTAATCAGATAGATAAATGAAAGAGATATAAAAGACCTCATCATAAAAAAGATAGCTCTGATAACTCCTTCATCAGTTATATACAACCATTTACCCAAATGCAGAAAGGGTCTGCCTCCGGATACCACATTAAAAAGAGACGGTATCAGCACAATACCGCCAAATAATATGGAAACAGTAGATACTCGCAAAATGTATTTCATATAATTTATTCTAGACAGAGCCGCCAGCACCAAGGTATACAGAAAAAACATCCCAAGCCCGTAAAAATTTTTACATAAATTAGCAAACACGACTAAAATAAGCGCCGATATAAGCTTGACTCTTGGGTCAAAAGCCTGCATAATTCCTTTTTTTGATGCACTCAAGTCTGTATAATATAGGTCCTCGAAAATCAAATGAATATCATTGATGGTCTTCTCTACGAAATTCCCCATTCTTAACCATAACCCTTTCAAAAATCTTATATACAATAAATATTATCCCAATTCCTACAATCGCAGAAAATATATACCCCAGAGAAAGCTGGAAAAAATTTTTATCAAAACCCGGCAGGCTATAATCGGGTAAAATTGCTTTGACGATCTCCGAAAATTGCTTCATCCCCGCAGGCACAAAGCCAATTTTGCTCTTTATTTCTTCAAGTCCCCATTCTCCCCACGCTGTGCCAGGTGCCAACAACCCCAGAGGGGTCAAAAGTAAAATGACAACTGCTGCAATAATAAATTTTTTCACTTTTCAACACCCCTCAGCCTGTTAGAAAATCTGTACAATATATTTTCTTCTCCAACCCTTTTGAGATAAAATACTACCAATCCTGTCACCGCTGCTTCTACAAAGCCTGCAACCGTGAGGTGGGCAAACATAATCGCAGGAACCGAGAGCTTAAGTCCATAAGGAAAATATAAAGGTGCTCCATTAGCCGTATGAAAGAGTAACGGTTGTATGCCCAATTCTACCGCCGTAGCTAATGCAGCCGCATTTATGCTCACATAGGCACCTATAGCCGATGCAATGATATTGTTGCCTTTTACTTTTAGCACCATTCTGTACACGGCATACCCAACAAAAGGCGCAATAAAAGCTATATTGAAACTATTGGCACCTATAGCCAGAATGCCCCCGTCTCCAAATATCAAAGCCTGAATGACAAGTGCAATGGTGAGCGCTATACTAGCAGCCCACGGACCCATTACAATGGCCAACAGCGTAGCGCCCACAGCATGCGCGGTAGTGCCGTCTGGAATAGGCACATTGAACATCATAATAGTAAATGCAAAAGCAGAGCCTATAGCCATCATAGGTACGTCTTTTTGGTCAAATGTCTCCCGTACCTTTTTAGTCGCCTTTGCCCACACAGGAATCATAGCTGTTCCCATAACCGCACATGTCTGTGGACTCAAATACCCGTCCGGAATATGCATAAAAATCCCCCTTTACAAGTTTTCCCCTGTAGTAGTCATGGTCAACTTGCCATGTTTTACCCCTTTTGTACTTATAAGCCGATCAGCTATCATCCTGATTTTAGCCGCAGTACCCCTTACAACCATAACTTCAAGGCAATTGTGGGCATCCAGATGAACGTGCATCGTAGATATGATATTTTTATAAAAACCATGCTGTATATCAACTAATTTGTCACTTAAATCTCTCACCTCATGGTTATAAATAAGTGTTATGGTTCCAACAGTCTCTACGTCATCAGCATGCCACTGATTTTCAACTATGTAGTCCCTTATGAGATCCCTTATAGCTTCAGACCTGTTGTTGTAGTTTTTGCTTTTTATAAGGTTATCAAACTGCTCCAGTAATTTAGCATCCATAGATACGCCAAATCGTACGATATCCTCCAGGCCCACCACTCCCTTCGTGTTATTTTTATAAAAATTGTAACACCAAATGCTTCCCCTGTCAAGAAAATGTGTCAAGGAACTTTGATCACATTCACAATATTATAAATAGGGTGCTTCCGAAAAAATTCAATTGCATCGGCAAGTGACTTTGGGGGATTCAATAATAAAGGCACTCAATGACACTTTGAATATCCACAATTTCTGCAGATCACACACCCTTCTTCATGTTCCATTGACGCTCCACATTCCGGACATTTTGTCATAAATCTATCGCTGGGTTCATCCTCAAAATCTTTTAACGTTGAAGGCCCCACATCAACATCTCCATCATCCATATCAAAAGCTATCTCATCTATTTGGTCACCTTTTTTAAAAGCCTCACGATCTCTGAGCATGATAACTTTCTCAATGACCTTAGCAATTGCATCAGGGCATGAAAGCACCTTAATATTTTTATCCCTTTCTTTTTGTCTTATGGTCGAATGACACCTTATGCCCTTTAGCTGGCCTACTATTTCCTTTACATCCATACCCGAGCGCAAAGCAATAGAAACCAATCTGCTGGTAGCTTCCGATTGAGATGGGCATCCGCCAGCTCTTCCTAGATTTGTAAACACCTCGCATATGCCTTTATCGTCGTAATTTACAGTGACATATAGATTTCCACAACCTATCCTTACCTTTTCCGTATATCCCATCGTCATCTCCGGCCTCGGGCGCGGAACGATTTTTCTACTTTCTCCTGTTTTTGTAATACTATCCTCTCTTTCCGTCTTACTGGTTCCCACGTTTATAACTTGAGCATCCCTGCTACCATCTCTGTATATAGTAACGCCTTTGCACCCAAGCTCATAGGCCAGCATATACACTTCTCTGACATCATCCCTGCTTGCGTCATGCCTGAAATTTACTGTCTTGGATACGGCGTTATCTGTATGGGACTGAAATGTCGCCTGCATCTTTACATGCCAGAACGGATCAATATCGTGAGCCGTCACGAACACCCTCTTTATATCATCTGGAATTTCTTTTATATCCTTTAGCGTGCCTTTTTTTACCACCTTTTCCATAAGACTTTCAGAATAAAGTCCCCTTTTGAGCAATGCTTCTTTAAAAAGAGGATTTACTTCCACCAGGTGTTGATTGTCCAGTACATTCCTGACAAATGCTACTGCAAATAAAGGCTCAATACCACTGGATACCCCTGCAATTATACTTATACTGCCCGTAGGCGCTATAGTAGTAGTCGTGGCATTTCGCAATTTAATGCCTCTATGCTTGTATACGCTCTTGTCATAAAAGGGAAATACCCCTCTTTTCTCCGCCAGCTCTGCTGATGCCTCTTTGGATTTTTCATCAATAAACTTCATTACCATATCAGCTGTCTGTATTCCTTCTTCAGAATTATAAGGTATTCCCAATTTTATGAGCATATCAGCAAATCCCATTACGCCCAAACCTATTTTGCGGGTTCCCTTGGTCATTTTTTCTATAACAGGCAGCGGGTATTTATTTACATCTATTACATTGTCTAAAAACCTAACAGCCAGTTTTACGGTTTTTTCAAGTTTATCATAATCTATGGCATATTTATCCCCTGATGGCTTTAACATGTTGGCTAGATTTATGGAACCCAAATTGCAGCTTTCATAGGGTAAAAGTGGCTGCTCACCACAATTGTGGGCATAAATCCCATTGGCATCGAAAGCGTTGATGCCGGGAACTTGAACATCGTATACTTCTTCTACCCCATCGTCCTCCACAGACCAAACGGTTGCTACAAACCTTTCACGATTCATTTTACGCCGGTAACCTGTCAGCAGAATGCTGAGTTTCTGAGCTTTTTCCTTGTCGCCAAAACCAATTCGTTCTGCAAAAAGAGACAAATTATCTCCCGTGATAACCAGTTCATGCTGTGCCTTTATATTATATTCACGTTTACCCCCTTTGCCATCTGGCATGGACCTCTTGCCGGCCGGACGTCGGTCCTTATATATGGTGCTTACAATCCCTAAACGAAGAAGCATACGCTGAACAACCTGCAGGAACTCGAAATCGCTTTGGGCAAGGCGAATGCTAACACCCTTATCCTGATTTCCTTGCACTGAACCATCGCAGTCAAAAAGACCGCGCAAAAAGCCCCGGTAACCGTCTGAGGAAGCCCGTTCTATTTCGGGAGTGATAGTTTTCCTGCCCGGGTGCAAGCCCATGCGCTCAGCCAAAGCTTTGAGACCGGCCAATTTGAGGCGATATTCGCCGCGCGTTTCGATAGGTGACCAGCCCAAAAAATCTGAACGGTGAGGCAATTCCAATGCATAACTTAAGGCCAGATCCATGACAGAAAACGCTCCACTTTTTTGAGGAAAACCGTGGACTACCTGTTCTTTTGCCCAGACTGACAGAACGGCAGTCTCCTTTTTCAGTACCCCATCTCCTACCAGAAGCCCGAGGAGGTACCCTTCACCTTCACTTAACTCACCAGGCCAACCGACCAGTGCCCGGTGGTTATGGAGGAGTATCTGGTCCCCGGGTTTCAACTCTTTTACGGGCACCCACTCAAAACTGATACGGTAGCGTGTCCGATCAGCGACGCGCAAAACCCGATGGTCCGAGGTCAAACGCAGACTATAACCCTCTCGCGTGCACAGCCTTACGATGGGTTTTATCCCCGTGCGGAAAAAACCATCTTTGCCTGACCTATAAGCTATCCCATTGACCACCGCTGCAAAGGGTCGACCTACCAGTTCACGCACCTGGCGCGGGCCTTCACTGGTAGTCACCCAGGTATCCCCTGTCACACATGGGTTGGTTGCCTCTATCTCCCCCAGCTCCGGAACCACATTATCCCTGTTAATTCTGTCAAGGAAGATAATACCAGGTTCACCATTATTCCAAGCCATATCCACGATGAGATCAAATACCTCTCTTGCCCTCAATTTATTCGTAACCTTATTGGTATGGGGATCTACCAGCTCATACTCCTGATCGTGAATAACTGCTTGCATAAATTTCTCTGTTATACCCACACTTATATTGAAATTAGTTATGTCATTGTTGTTCTTTTTACATTGAATAAATTCCAGGATATCCGGGTGGTCAACCCTCAATATACCCATGTTGGCCCCTCTTCTCATTCCCCCTTGTTTTACCGCTTCTGTAGCCGCATTAAATACCTTCATGAAACTAACAGGACCCGATGCGACGCCGCCAGTCGACTTTACTGCCGAACCCTTCGGCCTTATACGTGAAAAGCTAAAACCAGTTCCTCCGCCACTCTTATGTATCAAGGAAGCATCTTTTACCGCATCAAATATCTCCTCCATAGAATCCCCTACTGGTAACACAAAACAGGCCGATAGTTGCCCCAGTGGCCTTCCTGCATTCATAAGCGTAGGAGAATTAGGTAAAAAGTCCATATCGGTCATCATCTTATAGAATTTTTCTTCCAGAGCTTTTATATCAGCTTTCTCATCATATATCTCTTCGGCTTTTGCGATTGTTGAGGCTACCCTCCTGAACAACTCTTCCGGCGTTTCAATAATATTTCCGTCTTCATCTCTGGCTAAATAACGTGTTTTCAATACTTTTAATGCATTCTCTGTTAATTTCATTTTTTTGCCCCCTGTACTATGATTTTGTATTTATCTTTTAAACAGTGATCCTATTACCGTCCTTGTACTCTTTAACGTAAGACCCAAAAACGATCTGTTTTTCTCAAGTATGCTATCAATGGCATCTATAACCGCATCTATATGTTTTTTCTCTACAATTAAAGGTGGCTCTAACCTTATCACATTGGGATTGTTAAGGGTGTAAGCCGTAATTATGCGATATTCATTTTGTAACTGCCCTGCTACCAACGAACCCAAGTATTCATAAGAGAGTTTGCCCAGCAATCCCCCTGTTATTTTATTTGCAAAGCCCTCAGGCTGGTTAAATTCTATACCTACCATAAGCCCTTTGCCTCTTATATCTTTTATAAGCGGGTGTTTATCCTTAAGTGCTTTTAAGCCTTCCAGCATATAATTCCCCATTTTTTCCGCATTTACCGCCAATCCCTTATCCATTATAGCCTTTATCGCTGCAATGCCAGCAGCCATTGCCCACGTATTACCACCAAATGTAGAAGTATGCAATAAAGCTTTATCCATGCTTCCATACGCCTTTTTCCATATCTCATCAGTAGTTATATAGGCCCCTACGGGCATTATTCCACCGCCCAGAGATTTAGCAAGACACATGATATCAGGTGCCACATTCTCATGTTCACAAGCAAACATCTTTCCAGTTCTTCCAAGGCCTGTCTGAACCTCATCGACTATCATATAAGCATCGTATCTGGTACAGAGCTCTCTTACACCTTTTAAATATCCTTCCGGCGGAACAATTATGCCGCCTTCGCCCTGTATAGGCTCTACTATAAATGCAGCCACATCTCTGGCTTTAAGCTTGTCCTCCAGTGCATTTAAGTCGCCATATGGTACGCTCTCACAGTTGGGCACAAGAGGTAAAAAAGGTTTCTGATACTTTTCTCTACCTGTAACAGATAAAGCTCCTGCCGATTTGCCGTGGAAAGAACCCTGACAGTATATAATCCTGTTCTTACCGCTGGCAATCTTGGCCAGCTTTAATGCACCTTCAACTGCCTCCGCACCGCTATTGCAAAAGAACGATCTTTTCAAATCACCCGGCGTAATTTGAGCCAGGTTGTAAGCCAGCACACCAGGCAAATTCCCTATAGCTGCCTGCAATATATTGGGCAACCCTCTTACCTTATCTATAGCCTCTATGACCTCAGGAGGATTATGCCCAAGGTTTAATGCACCATATCCACCTAAAAAATCATAATATTCGTTGCCATCGCTATCCCATACTGACACGCCCTCGGCTTTTACAAAATGCTTATCAAAATTCAACAATGACAGCATGCTCACAAAACTGGAATTGACATATTCGCTGTAATTTTCTTTTATGGAATTTCTATTTAAAGTCAACGCCTGCTCTAATGTGATGTATTTCATCTAATCACTCCCAATCAACAGATTTATCTCCATTATACAACCCCTTGCAGCATAATACAATAAATACCTTACAATAGCTTCAATTCGCAATTTGCACTATTTACAAATAGGTTGCTTCCGAAAAAGTACAATAGCACAATAATACATATTAAACAGCATTTGTACAAAAATATATAAGGGGTGCTTAATATGGCCATAAGGTTGAGCAAATTCACCAACATCAAAGGTAAACAAGTAGAATTTGCAGCGGATAACATCACCTTTGACGATAGGCACTTTGCCCGCGAGGCAAGGTCCCAAAAAGCTCAACTGCAAAGCGTTCATAAGCATGGCACTAACAAAGGAGTTAAAGTACCCATCCACAAAAAAACAACCTGAGGAGTAGCATTTCACTACTCCTCTATCAATATAGCCCTGGCAGGCGCTCCGTCCCCTTTTTCTATCTTCAAAGGCAAACATATAAATTTATATTTTCCGGGTTTAACGTCGTTCAAATACAATCCTTCTACTATGACTATTCCATGGCTTAACAGCAACCTGTGCACATATCCTCCTCCATGATATTCTTCGATGGACAGGTAGTCAATGCCTATAGTTTTTGCCCCTTTATCAATCAGATACTGAGCGCCTTCAAGCCCCAGTGAGGTAAAATCCTTATAGAATCCCTGTTCCTTCCAGTATCGCGTATTATCCGTCTTAAATAGCACGATATCCCCTTGCTCTATGTCAAAATTTTTGAGATGTTCAGGGCCAATCTTCTTCACCCCGTAAACCTCAAACACCTTAGCATCTCCCACAAGTTTGGATAGCTCTATCTCGTCTACAGTAGCCCCATCCTGAACAAAATGAAACGGCGGATCTACGTGAGTACCTGTATGAGTACCTAAGCACATAAGGGAAACATTGGCCCCATTTACATCTATGGACTTCACGCGCTTGAATTCTGGCGCCGGATCTCCAGCGAAGACGTGCATTCCCATGGACAGTGGCACAGATATATCGTGTATAATCACACTAGTCACTCTCCTAAATTTGATGAGGATTCTGACAACACTTGCTTAACAAATTGTTTTCCAAACTCTCTACACTTATCAATGTCATCAGTGGACGGCTTAAAATTGATCCTGATACCAGGCTGTATCACTTTGAATTTAAGCTGCTTCAACCTCTCTTCCATCATTGGAACGGCCTCTCCACTCCACCCGAACGAACCAAAAGCGGCTGCATATTTACCTTTACAGACAAGGGGATTTAAGGATGTTAACATATCCCATATGGGTTTTACTACGTCGCCGTTTATGGTGGGGGATCCTACCAATACTCCCGATGCCTTGAGGATATCTGATATAACCTGACTTCTATCACTATTCAAGATATTGTAAACCTTTATGTTGACGCCTCCCTCACCTTGCATGCCTTCTACAATCGCATCCGCAATCTTGGCTGTATAGGTATATGCCGAAGCATAAACCACTACTATATCCTTTAAATTGCTAAAATCATCGCTCCATTCTTTATATTTGTCCACATAAAACCAAGGCCTTTCCCTTAAAATAGGTCCATGGCTCGGCGCTATGATATCTATATCCAACCCTTTTATTTTGTCGATGGCTTCCAGTATTTTAGGCTTAAAAGGTGACATGATGCTTTCATAATAATATTTAAACTCGTCAAAATATTCACCTGAAGTATCGTTAAACATATTGCCATCTTTATCCTCTGGGCAATAATGGGCACCAAAAGCATCACAGGTAAACAATATTTTATCTTCTCTTAGATAAGTAAACATGGTATCAGGCCAGTGCAAAAATGGCGCCATAATAAACTCCAGTGTCTTGCCACCCAGATCTATAGTATCGCCCTGCTTTACTATTTGTGACTTAAATTCTTTATTTGTAATACCTCTAGCAAATTGTATAGCCGAGCGAGAACCAACCACTATGGCCTCAGGAACTCTTTCTAATAATTTAGCCAGGGCACCAGAATGGTCTGGCTCTGTATGATTGATTATTATATAATCGATTTTTGCCGGCTCTACCACAGAGGCAATTTTTTCAAAGAACTCATCAAAAAATGGCTCTTTAACAGTATCTATTAAGGCAATTTTTTCTCCCTTTATCAGATATGAGTTGTATGTCGTACCTTTATTCAACGGAAATACTATATCAAAAATCAAAAGGTCTTTATCCATAACACCAACCCAGGTCGTCTCATCTTTTATTTTAAATGCTTTCATCAACACTCCTCCTGTTCAAACGGAAAATAATTATTTGTTAATAATATTATACTACTTTTTATTGCTATGTAAATATATTTTTTAATAATGATTTCAAAAATATTATACCATATTATGGTTTGAAAAAATAGACTGTATTATAACTGATAATTATAGTAATATAATAATAACACCTTATAAAGGAGGACGACGTTATGGACGAAGAACTCAAATTGAAAACCACCATCGAATTAATACAGAAAGAGATCGAAAGATTAAAAAACAAGAGGATAAACGTGTCAAAGAGGTTAATAGAACTTACCAGCAATGAAATGGAAGAATTCCGGGTAAATCCAGAAGATCCATTGAATATAAATCCTTTTAATCACGAATATCTTTTAAACCAAGACCTCTACAGCATCATCACAAAAAAGATAAAGGAGCTCAATATCTTGAAAGATTCGCCGTATTTTGGAAGGGTGGATTTCAATGACCTCCTCCTAAACATAGCGGAATCCATCTACATAGGAAAATTTAGCTTTTTTAGAGAAGAAGACGACGAACCTCTCATCGTAGATTGGCGTTCTCCTGTGGCCAACTTATTCTATGAAGAGAAGATAGGCAGAATGACATACAATGCTCCGGCAGGTCAAATACCTGTCAATGTAACGCTCAAGAGGCAATATCTAATAAAAAACGGCGTACTTATAAATATGTTTGATACAGAACTAAATGTAGACGATGAAATGCTTCAGCTGGTACTTGGAAAAAATGCCGACGATCGCCTGAAAGACATCGTCATGACCATACAAAAAGAGCAAAATGCCGTTATACGCAGGCAACTGGAAAAAAATCTTATTGTGCAGGGTGTAGCAGGCAGCGGAAAAACCAGTATCGCTCTTCATAGAGTAGCGTACCTGCTCTATACCTATAGAGATAAACTAAGAGGTGACGATATACTGGTATTTGGCCCTAACGAACTGTTTTTAGATTATATCTCGGATGTTTTGCCATCTCTAGGCGAGGAAAATATTAAGCAAATGACCTTTGAGCGATTTTGCCGATGGTTTTTAAATACCGACATCAAAGTGCTTAGCCTAAAATATCAGTTTGAAAGGATAATAAAAAACGATATCCCAGAAAAAACAGCAATGATCAAAGATACTGCCCGCTTTAAAGGTTCGATAAAATTTAAAGAGATTATAGATAAATACATCGCATATCTTCAGGATTACTTTTTTGAGTTTGAAGACATAAAGATTAACGATGTTGTTATAATAGACAAAAGCGAATTGACCAATATGTTTAAAAACATGTTCAAACATATGCCCATCGGCAAACGGATAGAGCGAATAAGAATAATAGCCATTGAGCGCCTTAAATCTTTAACATACGATATCATAAATATCCTGAAGAAAGAATACAAAAGAAAATTGCTATCCCTGGATAAAGACGATATTTACTATGAATACAACAAGATAGAGCTAAAAGATAGATATCAGGAAATTATAAAAGAGGTTAAGAGGCAAATATCAGAGCATATAGAAATGATCAACAATATGTGGAGACATGATATCATATCTATATACAGGAAAATGTACGATAGGAATACTCTATCAAGGATTTGTGAGGATCAAGAAGTTGTAGAACTTCTCATCAAAAATTCTGCTGACTTAATCAAAAATAGCGTTTTAGAATACGATGATCTAGCCCCAATAATCTATATAGCCTATAAGATAGAGCAGTTTAGATTAGGCGATGAAATAAAACATGTGGTGATAGACGAAGCACAGGATTTTACACCATTTCAATTCTGCGTTATAAAAGAATTAATAGGTGACAACAGAACCATGACGATTCTCGGCGATCTTTCACAGGGTATATATTCCTACAAAAGCATAAAAAACTGGGATGAGGTGAAAGAAATTCTGGGACCTGAAAAAACCGAATTTTATACCCTTAACAGGAGCTACAGGTCTACAATAGAGATTATGGAATTCACCAAACACATATTGCCCAACAATCTCAGCCCAATGGTAAGATCCGGAGAAAAGCCTTGTGTCATTAAATCAGGCAATAACAGTGCAACAATAAAATCTATATGCGAAAATATAAGGACTTCCATAGAAAAAGGGTTTAAAAGCATAGCCGTTATTTGCAAAACATCTGAAGAAAGTAAATATATTTATGATCAGCTAAAAAACGAAGTCGACATAACATTGATTGACGATGAAAAGGATGACTACACAGGCAAAACCATAGTAATACCGTCATATCTGTCTAAAGGCCTGGAATTCGATGTCGTTATAATACCTGATATCAGTGCCCTTAATTACCAGGACAATGATATTGATCGTACACTATTATATACCGTTATAACCCGTACACTCCACAAGGTATATATGTATTATTCTGGTGAAATCACTCCTATAATAAAAAACATAAAAAACCAGTTATATGATTGCAAAATTATATAATTTCTGTTAAAATATAATTAGTATTAACAGAAAAGGAGTGTTATCAATGAAAAAATGGCAATGCACTGTATGCGGCTACATATATGATCCTGCAAAAGGCGATCCCGATAACGGTATTGCTCCTGGCACAGCTTTTGAGGATCTGCCTGACGATTGGGTATGTCCTGATTGCGGCGTTGGAAAAGATCAATTTGAGGAGATGGACGAATAAAAAATAAAAGCGATAGCAAGGCATTAAGCCTTCTATCGCTTTTATCATATATCATGCAATATTTGATAATTTATACCTTATTGTCAAACTGAGCTTTATACATGAGAACCTTATTTACATAAGTCTTTGTTTCATAAGGATAATTGTCAGCACCATTTTTTTCAACAAAGCCCGGTCCCGCATTATAAGCTGCCAGCGCTTTTTTTACATCCCTGAACCGATCTATAAGCGTTTTTAAATACTTAACCCCACCTTTTATGTTTTCAACCGGATCCATAGGATCTTCCACGCCCAGCTCTCTAGCGGTAGATGGCATAAGTTGCATCATACCGAGAGCTCCTGCTTTAGAAACAGCATGAGGATTAAAATTTGATTCTTGCTTAATTACAGCTTTTACTAGATTTGCATCTATACCATATCGCACCGATATTTGATCTATTACGCTCAATAACTGGGTTTGATCTATATTTTTACCTCCATAGTTATTAGAATACCTATTAGAACCGGTTTCAGATAACTTATCAGTCTGTATTTTTGATGCCAACGACCCTGCCATGGTGTTTAAATCATTTAGAAATTGCTGAATCAAAAAGCCAAAGTCTAAATTCGCATTGTTCTCAACAGCTGGCAAGCCCCTATTATTTTCACCTGATTGGTTTAGATATCTGACCCCATTTACTGCTTCGATATGCATAAGAACCACCTGCTTTTAAAACCCATTATTGTTAAAAGTGTAGGATTTTTTGTACACCTTCTCCATCTGCTCAACAGCTCTAACATCACCGGTCAGTTTTCCCAATTTATAGGCTTCCATAGGTGTTATATAACCTATAAAGATCTGACTAAACGTCTGTATATCACAAAATAGCTCAGGATCGCTGCACTCATTCACATCCACTATTCCATTCTTTAAAGATATATCAAAAGGCAGCTGGTTCCATGGCGCATCTTTATCCTCGACTTTTATCTTAAATCTTCCTGTTGCATCTTCCCCATATCCTCTACTCTTCACAGCCTCTTTAATGTCCACTACCCTGAACATCATTCCCGTATGGATCTCTCTTTTCACCCTGGGATTTGGAAGCAACACATGCAACTTCTCGTCGGTAGCAGTAGACCAGGAAAATTCCCCTATCTGCGATTGATGTGCGTATATAAATGCCAGAAGTCCTTTTAACGCCGACACATCTTCATAAATCATCTCATATATATCCATTCGTCCATTTTTTATAGTGAATATAATGTAGCCTTTTTCATCCCCTTTTTCATCCATGTATATATATGCGTACCTTCCATAGTTGTCGTCCCATGGATGGCTAAGGGTAAATTCTTTCCACAAGCTGTCATCTCTTTTAGCGCTGCCATTATGATTTAACGCGTATTTTGTATAGATCTTATCTAATGCACCTATATCTTCTTGTGTAACAACCCTTAAGCTCCCTATTTTCTTAAAATTCCTTATATGTTCTATGGGAACAGTATAATTTACGCGCTCAAAGCCTAATTCCCAGCCGTATTTCCTATAAAATTCAAAAGAAAAAGGCCCCAACATGGAAACATACTGTCCTCTATCCCTCATCACCTTTAGCCATTCTGTCAGCAATTGCCCGATGCGTCCGCCGTGCCTGCCTTCAGGCATCGAGGAAACAAGTGCCACACCGCCCATCTTCAAAGGTTTTCCCCCGATATAGATTTCAAAAGGAAAAACAACGACCTGAGCCATTAAAGTACCGCTCTCGTCATAATATCCCAATATGTATTCAGACTTTACATACTGTTGTAAAAAATTCTTTATTTTATCTTTTGCATTATGCATCCATGGAAAGCAATACGTCGCAATTGCATGTACCCTATCAAACTCCTCTACAGGCACAAATTTAATCGCCATAATATTCCCCCTCGTTTGTTTGTTCACTTTATATATTCGATTATATCATTTACTAGCGCAAAATAGCAAGGTATAAAGAAAATGTTCGGATAACCAAAAACCAAAAAAAGATAAACTGGCCTGTGATGGAACCAGCTTATCTCTGTTATTTTTTACTGGATGTTCATTTCAGCAGTGAGAGGGTTGTACTCGTAACTTACCGTTTGACCTGCGTTAGATGTGATATCAATTATGAGTTTATCTCCATTCCAGAACTCGGCGGCGATGTTACTAATTTCTACTCCTGTGAACATTGAAGATACTCGGGTCTTTTTGTCTATAGACAGGTCGTATAAATATACTCCGTTTTTTTTCGTTCGCTCGTCAAAAAAGTTCGCCGCTAAATATTTACCACTTTCGTCAACTTTAAGTTCATAAAAGAATCCATTATCCACACTGTCGATCATTTTAAATTCTTTATCATTTAAATTATAAGCTAGGAGCTTTACTTCCGGTTTATTCACTCCCTGCATTGTAAAAATCAGTACACCTGTACGGCTAAATGCTACAGGCCCAAATCTGTAATTGCCATCGGGAATATATTCTTTTGGCACACTATTTTTATCCAATAGTTTTATATCCTTTTGATTTTCTACTTTATACAAAATATCATTTTTGCTTACATATTCTACAGTATTTAAATTCTTTACACTACTTATTATATAGCCGTTGTTAGCAGGCTCCAAATAATATCTAGATTTCTGTATAGAGTAGTAGCTATCCATTGTATAAGCATAACTTAGTTCTGCATCCACATACATTTTTTCGCCTTCGCTACCTGACTTTAAAATTGCGTACGCCACCGGATGGGGATTTGAAATCGTAAGCGATGAAGGAGGATTTTTCATAAGGATTTTTGCAAAATCATCATCCCTTACTATCAACGCTTGTAAATACCTTCTCACCACATCTTCAGCACGGAGTTTTTCTTTACTTAAATCTATTCTCATAAGCTGCATTATATTACCCTTAAAATCCGCATTTGTGTTTTTTAATACAAATATACTATTAGAACTGCTGCTCCATACGGGGTCATAATAAGAATATAACGCTTCAATAGCAATAGATTTCACCTTTTTGTCTTTTACCATATTCTCTTTATTGATATACTTGTTTTCTACATTCATAGTAACCTGCTTTTTAGTCGCAAAACTCTCTACATCTGTCACCCAAATGTTGCTTACATCTTCCACTACTTTTACCCCATCTATTTCTTCCGCATTTGACTGTGTTTTCTCATAGGCTATATAATAGCCGTCGGGGGACACAGCGGGAAATCTTCCACTATCCACAACCTTTTCTTTGTTTTCCTTTAAATCTTTGTATATTATTTTGTTGTCCTTTTCAAATACGATAGCATCTCTCCCCTTTATAAAGGAACCATAAGAGCCATCGGCATATTTAACGGCTTTTAATGTTTTTAAGTCCACTGCATATATTGAAGACTCTTTTACCTCAAAGCCATGGGTTTCTCTTGGCGCATAGACCTTTTTCGTATAAATTATTTTGTTTCTATCGGGAGAGAAAGAAGGGTTCTCATAAAAGGTAGACGTCTCATCCCCTTTTAGCAGCTGTCTTTCTTGACCCGTTTCTAAATCTCTAAGATAAATACTGCCGTTTGACGAAAAAACCAGCTTTGTGCCATCGGCGGAAATACTAACATAATCTGCAGGTCTATCAGATATTTTTTTAAAGCCTTTACTGTTGTACTCAAAAATTCCTTTATCATATAAAGGAATATATATTGTACCATTGTACTCAGCAATTTTGCCGGCGTTTATCTTGCCCATGTTTATAAACGACATCTGGTTCAAAATTTTCAAATCAGCCGCATTGACTTTTTGTATAAGATTATCAGTAAAATTTTTATTGCCAAAAGAATACAATATCATCAATAACAAAGCAGCCGCTGCAACCATAGCCAATAACTTATTTCTCCAGCCATTCTTTTTGAAACTTTTGCGAAGCCTTTTCTTTAACTCATAGTTTACAGGTATTTGCTCTTTTATTTTATTAAGCCCATCCTCTATTCTTTTCTCGTCCACTTTCATCCCTCCAAACAGTTAATAACAAAATTCTTTAATTTTTGAATAATTCTGCTAGATTTCATTTTGACAGCATCTTCAGTTTTATTCAATACCTGTGATATTTCTTTGTGCGTCATACCCGAAAAGTATTTGAGATTTATAATCTCAATCTCTTCTTTAGACAGCCTATAAATTGATTTCTTCAGGCAATTGAGCTCTATCTCTCTAAAGAGCTTACTTTCAAAAATATCAGGGTAAGAGTACTGGGAAATATCATCATCTACCAATAAATCTTTCTTTTTTCTATAAAAGTCCGTAACCGCATTGCGAGCAATTGTAAAAAGCCATGATTTAGAGTTCACTTTTACAGTTTTGTATTTTTCATAAGCCTTTTTAAAAGTGTCACTGACGATGTCATCAGTATCCCAGCTATTACCAACTTTGAAATATATATACCTGTACACATCGTCAAAACAACTTTCGTACAAATCTAAAAAATCATCTTTCACTATTTAACCTCCTTCCGCATATATAGACGTATTAAGGCAAAAAGGGTAACATTGATTTTTAGCAAAAATTTAGGGCAAATAGCTTGACCATAAAACATCTGAAAAAAAATAAAAACTAAGAAAGCATCTCCTGATTTTAAGGAGATGCTTTCTTAGTACTACCAAATATTTTAGCTCCCCAGGTAGGGCTCGAACCTACAACCTACCGGTTAACAGCCGGTTGCTCCACCATTGAGCTACTGGGGAATTTTAGACCTTGAGAGGATAGA
>NZ_FQVH01000023.1 GCF_900129075.1 Caldanaerobius fijiensis DSM 17918 | reverse complement strand
AAATACATTTAACTGAATATCAGCTAAGTTTCCTTCCATTATTATCCAATATATGGTGGGTTTATTAAGTGTTGTCTTTTTTAGAGTTTTTGAGGCCTTTATTTTTCAAGGTTCCAAAAAATACCACTTGACATTACACCGCTTGTCTCTTCTATAATATTACCCGCTTTTCCATGCGACAGCTGACAAATGCACTCGACAAGTCGCATGTACCAAAATTTATTTTGTCACCGCTGCTTCCTCTTCTCTCTCCTTTATAATAGCATCTGCTATTTGGAGGATATAATTTTCGAACGGTTCTCGTATATCTTCCCGTTTGAGGGCAAATTCTACTGTTGCTTTTAAAAAACCCAATTTGTCTCCTATATCATATCTTTTTCCCTCAAAATTGTACGCATACATATCCTCGTATTCCAGTAATTCTTTCAGAGCATCCGTAAGCTGTATCTCGCCACCCGCACCAGGTTTTAAATTTTCCAGTATGTCAAATACCTTAGGCGTTATTATATACCTTCCGAGAATAGCCATACGAGACGGTGCCACCTCTTTTTTAGGCTTTTCCACCAAATCCCTTACTTTAAAAAGATCTTTTTCTATTTCTTCACAATCTACGATACCATATTTGCTCACATCTTCATATGGCACCTCCTGAACACCTATAATGGAACACTGATATTTTTCATATTGCTCAATTAATTGTTTTAAAACAGGTTTTTTTGAATCCACCACATCATCGCCCAATAAAACAGCAAAGGGTTCATTGCCAACGAATGTCCTGGCGCAGTATATAGCATGCCCCAGGCCTTTTGCCTCTTTCTGCCTTATGTAGTGTATATCCACAAGATTCGTTATATCTTTTATCAGGTTCAAAAGCTCCTCCTGACCTTTTTTCTTGAGTTCCAACTCCAGTTCTACTGACTTATCAAAGTGGTCTTCTATGGAACGCTTGTTTCTACCTGTAATTATCAGTATATCTTCAATTCCCGAGTCCACAGCTTCTTCAACGATGTACTGAATAGTAGGTTTATCCACTATAGGTAGCATTTCTTTAGGTTGTGCCTTTGTAGCCGGCAAAAACCTCGTCCCAAGCCCTGCAGCCGGTATAACAGCTTTTCTGATCTTCATCACATATTCACTCCTTTATTCAGCTCCCAATTCCAGGCGGTTTGTATGATTTTTTCAAGATCCGTATATACAGGCTTCCACCCCAACTCTCTCCTTATTTTTTCAGAGCTGGCAATGAGCACCGCAGGATCTCCGGGCCTCCTATCGCTTTCTACCTTCTTTATACTTTTACCCGTTACTTTTTCTGCTACTTCAATTACTTGTTTTACTGAAAAGCCACTACCGTTGCCAAGGTTGTATACATTGGATCGGCCTTCTCTTAACGACTCAAGAGCCAGTACATGGGCGTCAGCGAGATCATTTACGTGTATGTAATCCCTTATGCATGTGCCATCAGGCGTATTATAATCAGTCCCAAAGATCTTTATATCTTCCCTTTCGCCCTTAGCTGCCTTTAATACCAGTGGTATAAGATGGGTCTCTGGGGTGTGATCTTCTCCTATGTCGCCTTTATCGTCAGCACCTGCTGCATTGAAGTATCTCAGCGCTACATACTTAAGCCCATATGCCATGTCGTAATCTCTCAGTATGTTTTCTATCATCAATTTGGTCCTGCCGTATACATTGGTGGGATTTAGCCGGCTATCTTCTTTTATGGGTACCTCTTCAGGTTCTCCGTATACCGCAGCAGTAGACGAAAATACAATCTTTTTTATCCCACAGTTTATCATCGCTCTTAGCAAAGAAATCGTACCTGATACATTATTTACGTAGTACATCTGCGGATCTTGCATTGATTCCCCCACAAGGCTGTGCGCCGCAAAGTGTATTACCGAATCTATCCCATATTTTTTTATTACTTCACACACCCTGGCATAATCTAAAATATCCCCGACTACCAGTTCCGCATCCTTTACCGCCCACCTGTGGCCTTTTGAAAGGTTATCATATACTACCACATCATAGCCCTTTTTTCTTAATCTTCTAACCGTATGAGAGCCTATGTAACCTGCTCCTCCTGTTACTAAGATCATGTTGTATCCCCTCCTTTACTCTTTTCGTTTTAGTTTTCTCATATATTATACCATACACATAAGCGTCGAAATGGCAAATGCATGAAAAAACTATTGACAAATCTTTTTTATAAGATTAAAATGTGTATAAACATACTGATTTACTTGGATTTTAATATATACAAATGGAGGTAATACAATGAATATTGCGAAAAACCTAACGGATTTAATAGGAAATACGCCTCTTCTGGAGCTCTCTAATTATAACAGGGAAAATCAGCTAGAAGCAAGGCTTATAGCCAAACTGGAGTATTTTAACCCCCTGTCCAGCGTAAAGGACAGGATCGGATACGCTATGATCAAGGACGCGGAGGAAAAAGGGCTTATTAACAAAGACACTGTTATAATCGAACCCACCAGCGGCAATACGGGAATCGCGTTGGCATTTGTAGCCGCCGCAAAAGGCTACAGGCTTATACTCACGATGCCTGATACCATGAGCATTGAAAGAAGGAATTTGCTCAAAGCGCTGGGAGCTGAGCTGGTCTTGACCCCAGGCATAGAGGGAATGAAAGGAGCTGTAAAAAAGGCGGAGGAACTAGCCGCACAGACGCCCAACTCATTTATTCCTCAGCAATTTAAGAATCCCGCAAACCCAGAAATACACAGAAAAACTACCGCGGAAGAAATCTGGCGGGATACCGATGGGCAGGTAGACATATTCGTAGCCGGCGTTGGAACAGGTGGAACGATAACAGGGGTAGGAGAAGTGCTAAAGCAAAGAAAACCTGATGTCAAAATTGTAGCTGTGGAGCCTTTTGATTCGCCGGTTTTGTCAGGCGGCAAACCCGGACCTCACAAAATACAGGGTATAGGAGCCGGTTTTGTCCCTGATGTGTTAAACAGGGATATCATTGATGAGGTCTTTAAAGTGAAGAACGAAGAGGCCTTTGAAACCTCAAGAAAACTGGCAAAACTTGAGGGTCTCATTGTTGGCATTTCCTCAGGAGCAGCGGCTTTTGCCGCCACGCAAATAGCAAAGAGGCCAGAAAACAAAGGAAAGATGATCGTGGTACTGTTGCCAGATACAGGTGAAAGGTATCTGTCCACACCTCTGTTTCAAGAATAAATAAGGTTTGGGAATGTAAGCGCAAGCTTACGTTCCCAAACCTATTTTTAAAATAACAGCAAGGGTGATGAAAGAATGAGTAATGGAGAAATAACCAGAGAATCAGCATTTACGCTATTAAAAGAGTACACAAAAAGCGAAAGCCTTATCAAACACGCTCTGGCGGTGGAAGCGGTTATGAAACACTTCGCGCGGTTGTTCAACCTCGACGAAAACGAGGTAACAAAGTGGGGTATAATCGGCCTATTGCACGATATCGACTATGAGATGTACCCACAACAGCATTGCAAGAAGGTAAGAGAAATACTGACACGCCATGGATACCCCGAGGAGTATATAAGGGCTATCGAAAGTCACGGCTACAATATCGTAAACGATGTAAAACCTCTGCACAAAATGGAGAAAGTGCTTTACACTGTAGACGAATTGACAGGATTTATCACAGCCGTGGCCATCTTGAGGCCAAGCAAGAGCCTATCCGACCTCAGTGTAAAATCTGTAAAAAAGAAATGGAAGCAAAAAAGCTTCGCCAGCGGTGTCGACCGCAGCGTGATAGAAGAAGGCGCAAAAATGCTGGAAATGGAACTGGATTACATAATCGAGCAGACCATCATAGGGATGCGGGAAGTGGCAGAAGAAATCGGCCTAAATGGAAACTGAAACAGTTAAAAGGCATTCATCGCTTTCCCCCGCCGATGCCACCACACACCCTTCAGGATCTACTATGAGACTGTTGCCCAGACTCACCAGCCCTATGTGGCTGCCCACCGCATTAGCCAGGAAAACATAAATTTTATTTTCTACTGCCCTGGCAATGGGTATGGCGCGATTTTTCTCTACCTTCCACCTGGCCTCTTGCGGCTTATAATAGTGGGCCGATATTATATACAGCATATCCACCCCTTGTTCTCTGAGGTGTCTTATTAACATAGGATCATTCTGATCCCTGCATATGATCACCCCTATCCTGTGGCCCGAAAATTCAAAGGATAACCTCTCGAAACCTGGCACAAAGTACTTCTCTTCAACCTCGGTGAGATGGATTTTATCGTAATTAAACTTACGCCCATCAGGTAAAATCACTGAAGCCCTATTTACAAATTTGTCGCCGTGACGATATCCATGCCCAACGATGACACCCACTCCAAGTTCTTTGCTTTTCATCCCGACACCACATAGTGCTTCATCTATTTTGTCGTTTATATCACCGTCTTCTAAATAGGATGGATTATAACCTGTAAGAAACATCTCAGGGAAACCTAAAAGGCAGACGCCTTCCCCTGCGGCTTTTTCCATACAATTATAGACCTTTGCCAAATTGTACTCTATTTTATCTCCTATGGACAGCTGAGCTACTCCGAATTTCAACTCGCTTTTTCTCTCCTTTCTTTAAAAATTATTCCTGTAGTGCTAAAATAGCTGCACCCAATGCCCCTACTATTTGCGGCTCCTCAGGGACGTACACTTTTTCCCCTATTTTCTGCTCTATAGCCTCTACCACTCCTCTATTTTTTGCCACTCCACCTGTCATCATATAAGCGCCTTTACGGCCTACTCTGTCAAGCAGGCCAATTGTTTTACTGGCCACCGAATTGTGCAATCCTTTTACTATATCCGCCCTCTTTTTATTCTGCGCAATAAGGGATATAACCTCTGACTCCGCAAAAACCGTGCATATACTTGTGATATTTATCTCCTCTGTCGCCTTTTGGGCTTCTTCCCCCATCTCCTCCAGCGGAATTTCCAGAGCTTTCGCCATAACTTCTAAAAACCGACCTGTCCCAGCCGAACATCTATCATTCATCACAAAATCCACCACATTGCCATGATCATCCAGCCTTATTACCTTGCTGTCCTGTCCACCTATATCTATGATAGTTCTTACGCTGTTGTTTAAAAAATACGCCCCTTTGCCGTGACATGTTATCTCGGTCACCTGTTTGTCGGCAAATGGGATGTTTATGCGCCCATAGCCGGTAGATACGACAAATGAAACATCATCTCGACTAATCCCGGCCTTTTCAATAGCCTGTGAAAAAGCCTTGTTGGCACTTTCCACTATGGATGCACCGGTAGGCACAACGCTATATGACAGGATATTATAATCCTCGTCCAATATAACCACGTCGGTGGATAAAGACCCGCTGTCCACCCCAGCTACTATTCTTTTGCCAGGCTTAGGCTTACGCAAAGACCCCCTGAACTCACCTTTTCCTCTTAATGATTCCACAAAAGCGCTCACCCTGGTCATTAACTGTCCCTCACCGTCTCTGGTAAAATCACTTTCTATTTTCAAAATGGGAAAATGCCAATTGTCTTTTATATAAGAATACTCATATGAATAAAACTCGCAGAACTTTATAGTGTGGTACACAATACCATCTACATTTGCCATTATATCCTCCAACACATCCCTCCTTCTGTCAATATCCGCCATGCGCATGCATGGAATAGAGCGCATAAGACATCCAGCGTACCATTCTATCATTTCCTGCTCTCCTGCTGACTTATCAAAAAGCGACGTATATTCCAGCAAGTCTCCAGTACACGTATAATTCAATACCTCATCTGCCCCCGCATCTTTAATCAAATCCACAAGGTGAGAACTGCACCTGGCACCCATTATGGCCAGACTTACACCTTTGCGCACTTTAGGTTTATTGGCCTGTGTAGCATTCTGCTCTATCCACATATATTCTTTAAAATCCTGGACGTTAAACTTTTTGCCGTAGAAGTCTGCAAAAGCCTGTATTAATTTTTTTATTTCACAGGCATACACAGCCACCGCCTGATCTCCACTTTTCCTGGGCAAATCCAGCATGTACACCATCATATCCTCTTTCGCGCTTTTCAGGACATCGTACAGCCGCCTCGCGCTGTCACAGCAATTTACAAGGACTATGCCATCGTATCCGCCCCTGACTACCTCTGAAAGCACTCCTTTCACATATGTACACATATTTGGGTGCATAAGGGCTTCGGCCACTTCATTATCAATATACCACGGTTCAATACGCCTGCACTCAACACCCATGCTTTCCAAAAGCTTCACAGGCGTATATTTACATATATACCCTACGGTCATAAACACTCCTCCTGCTTACCTATCATCTCTAAAAAAGCCTCCAGCCTGGTATTTACCTGCCCTTCATGGTGGTTGCGCCGATCCGCCCCATCTCCATCCAGGACGAGAAACGGTATGCCCCTTTTATCCAGCGCCTGCTTTAACAGCATCATTCCCCCCACTGACTGCTTACATCCCCACTGGCAGAAGTGTATTACACCGTCGGGTTGCAACCTGTCGATTATATTCATTATGCTGCCTATCTTCCTCTGATAAGGCCCATTGCCGTGGTTGAGGATCATTTTTCTGGCCAGTGCTCTGTACGGGTTATCACAGTCCATTTCCTCCAGATAGTCAAAGTTCAGGTCAAGGCCCAAGATTTCATACTGTCGGCTGTAATTAAAATACCGCTTTAACCCATGGGGATAAAAGGGCACGATGTGTACCCAAAACACCCTCTTAGCCTTGCTGTCGGGAAAGCTTTGCATTTCATCCATCAGCATCTCAAAAAATTTCAAGGTTTGGTGTGTCCCCATAAATGTATGAGTCACAAATAACATATACATCTCCAGCGTCAGAGTGGTAGGATGGCATTTATACCTTAGGGCATCGATATACCTATTCATATAGGCGTGAGTCTTGTTTTCCCTCTTTATTACCTCTTTCAGCCTATCCTCATCCATTTTTTTGCCCGTAACCTGCTCCAGCATCTTCACCATCTCCCTGAGCTGCTCTTCTAAATAACTGACGCTCTGGGAGCTGTACTCAAACGGCACGTCGATAGAGTACATGGGCACATGGTGATACTGCGCAAGGTACCTGAACGTGCTTATGTTGGCATCACACAGCATGGACGACGTGATCATGAACTTAGGCTTGGGCAAGAGGTCGGTTAAAGCGGCCCCTATAAACCCTTTATGGTAGCTACAAAGGGTATCAGATATCCCAGACCGTTGAGCATAGTCTATGTACACATCTTCGCATTGAAAACCCACGAGAAAAGACGAAAAGGCCTCTATACACAGAGGATATATGTCCATGGCATGAAGTATTTCGGTGGGGGCAAACAAGTTGACCCATGCAGATTGATCACTATGTATCAGTGGATTTAATACAAACTCTACGCCTATTTTATTCAGGTAATTGAAGGATTTGGGCACATGCTTGTCCCCAGATAGAGAAAAAAAGATCTGTTCTGCCTTTAATCCCAATACGATGAGCTTTCTGGCCTTCTCGGGGTCATTTACATTCTTTTTTATCCATCTTGTATAGGCATCTACTAAATTCATTGCGATGACACTCCTGTAAAAGATAATAACTGTAAAGAATCTTTTGTCTATACTGCAAAACCTTATACTGTTTTCTTTTGCATATTTCTATATCCTTTTACGGGGCCTTTCAGAAATTGTATAACTTCTGAAGGCTTTAAAAGGACATTACGATCGGTATACTTTCCTTTATCCTCTTCGCGATTCATATCCATGTATTTTGTCATGTTTTCAAAACCTCTAATATTTGTATTTTCCCAACTGAGCATGGTCTTTAACTCCTTAAATCTCTCTATGTCCCATAAAGTAGTTGCACCATTTTTTTCTTCAGGCGGTAAGTTCTCTAATATAAATTTTTCAAATGCTTTTATGTATTTATTAAAATCCATCTTAAGGGTAATACCAATTTCCCAATAATCTCCATTAAACAACCTTTTATATTTTCTTCCTACATCAGTTAAATATAATACAGGGGTTATCTTCACAGAGCCTAACCCTAATGGCTTTCCGAGACCTAATTTATGGTAACAATTATGAGGTAGTGATATAGCAAACAACAATGCACCTAATTCTATATCGCTCAAATTTTCAAATGATATCCTTCCTTTAAATTTAACATGCTCTTTAATTGGGGTTATTTCATTTAACACCTTCATATTTATATTATTTCTTCCATCCAGCTTCCAGTTTGCTAATCTTTTATGCCAATATAACTTATATCCCCTTATTTTAGCGTCAGACTCCCAATGATTTAATTTCTTTATATCATAACCCATGTTCAAATCGTAGTTCTGTTCAAGGTATAATTGAAAAGATGTAGGTTTAGGTGTAGATAATACTTTTGTATATGATCTCTCGCAAAATATGTCTTTACCTATAAAACTCTCGTCCAATTCCGCATCTTCAAAAAATACCCTTGTTGCAAATTCGCTTTCGTTTCCAAATAAAGCTGTAGCAATATCGTAACCATTTCCTTTACTTTGCTGTTTTACGTGTTCTCCTATAGACTTTTCATATGAAATTCTAAAATAAGCTGTATGGCCAAACGATATTCTTTCTTTGCCTTCTTTGTCTTTCCACGTCACATAAAAGCATGGTATCAGCCTTTCTCCTCCCTTATCTCTACTATTATCAACATAACTTACTATATCAGGTGCTTGTCTATTTTCATCGTTTTTATAGGAATGGATATCCTTCTCGCAAACATGTATCTTTTTATCCTCATCCGGTTCGTTTATTATCCATACCCTTTTCACATTTTTACTTCCCTTTCCCTTTAAACCTCTGGGAATAATTACACATCTACCGTCATCTAAAAATTTGTAATAGTCTTTACAACTCGAAACACCAATACCTATTTTATTTATATCACATCTACTATATTGCTTATTGTTTTCATTGTATTTGGCGGGAATAATGTAATAACGCACTCCTTCTTTAGTAAGGTATCCTGCATTAAATTTATAATCCTCACCACCGGTATTTTTATTTTTCTTTCCTATTTTTTCAGCATATAAATCTCTTAAATTGCTTTTATCTGCAAGGCCGCGATAATAGAGGTATCTATCGTCATAAAACTTAAATTCACTATAGCTCATGATCTCAACTAAAGTCCTGATCATGCCTCTTACACTGCTACCCGGAATTTTATATATTCCGCCTGGCGAAAAAAATTCAGGTATATCTTTACTTTCTTTGCTTACATCGGAACTTATTCCCCTTATATAGAGCGGGGTAATAGTCTCCAGCTCATAATCAATATAGCCCGTATTTAAATTCTCATGAAACTCGTCGAAACTACACGGTGTGCCAATTTTAATAACATAATCATTAAGCGGCACAAAATTATATGGTGCTGTAGCAAAAGATTTTATAAAATGCTTGTCTTCCTGAGCATTCGAATAACGCTTATTATCTAAACCTTTGCGCTTTGGTGACGTAGGAGAGCTCCTGCCCTTAACGTCAGTTTCTATATAAGCGCCTCTGTCGATCAACTTTTTACCTTCACAAATTATCTCCACAATTTTGTCATTTTCCATGTATAATTCACAGCTTTTATTGTTCATATCTAACGTAACTTTTGCGCCATGTGGTATATCAATCGTCACGATTCCCACGCGGACTTTTCCCACTATTTTGCCGTCTTTTTCTCTTAAGTCGGTTAAAATTGCATCGTATTTATTCATTGTTTATTTTAATACCTCCTCTCCGTAAAGTCTACAAACCTACTATCTATAAAACCTGCTTGCCCTACTTCGTTAAATCCAATATAGTTACGCGTTTTTATAAAATAATCTGTATCTGATGATTTAAACTTTAATGGCAGTATAAGCTTAATACCTCTGTTATCTTCAAGCTTTATCCAATCGTCGTTAAGCTTTGTAACGCGGTTTCCCCATACTTTGTGTTCGGCATCTATGTATTCAATGTTACCGTTATTATTTTCATCATCTATTATGCGTTTTCTATACATATTTTCCTTAAAACTATAGAGGTAAATTTCCTTTCCTTTATTGAATATCCTCCCTTTTAAGAGGTATTTTACGTCTAACTTATCCCTATCGTAATACAATATATTGAAGTTTTCTATTTTACCGGCAACTATTTCATTTACCATAAAAAATATGACAAAACCCTCTCGGAAGTTATTTTCTTTCAATAAATCCAATATCTGACTATAGTCATTAAGGACTATCATATCACTCATCATATTTCTCACCTTCTCCCGGTACATATTTGACTAAATCCTCAACAAATTTGTTTAGCATGTCCTGGATTTGTTTTTCGCTTTCACCTCGGCTACCACACAACTTTATCTTACCGTCTTTTTCTGTAATATTTATTTTCATATCATTCACCCTTATATTAGCGCTTACTCCTTTCAGAATGCCTCTACCAATGCCTTTTTCGCCGCCAATAGCCAGATTTGAAGTCCATATATCTCTTAAAAGAAGTAACAATAAGCCAGCTTCCCAGGAATTTCTATCGCTAAAATTATCCAACGTTAATTTAATATTAACGATGCTATTGCTTCCCTTTACCCTCCACAGAGGCATAGTTTCAAATAGAGCTGATTTAATCGTTCCTCCTGTAAATCTGTCAACTTTTATCCTTCGTTGAATCTCCTGTTGCACATTTTTTATATATGTCTCTTCAATAATCAAATGGCTTTTACTTTTATTGGTATCCTTTATATCGCTGCTATCTGACATATACCCAAACAATATATTATTTAACGTCTTGCCATCCTTACCCATGGAATTTAATATTTTAAGGGACCTGGCTCTTAAAGCCCCTTTTACAGAGGAAGCCGGTAATATATTATACCCTCTACAACTAATATGCACTGCATCAGGCGCATCTGGATCTCTTGAATAAGACCTTATTATAAGGGAACTTTTGATATCGAATATGGCATCGATGGAAAACACATTGTTTTTAACAGAATACGTCTTAGTATTAAATATTTTTTCTCTTATATTCTCCCCTTTTTCTCTTTTAAGCCAAGATATTACATGGGAAGCTTTCGAATAATCATACTCATAGTAATTATCATCACAAAGCCTCACTCTTCCGAAGCCTTTTGTTGTCATTGCCCCTATATATATTTTTCCATTTCTTAACGCTCTTGCTATAAACGAAAGTATTTTTATAAAAATTTCCTTATCAAAACATTCCCGAAGGATTATCTCTAGTTTTAGATTAAAGACAGCGCCAGGTTCAACAATCTCATAATCGAATTTATTCTTGTCCACTACAATCCCTGTCTGCTGATTTATTTTTATGCCATCCCTTATAAAAATTCCGCTCATTTTATCTAGGGTTAAATCAGATATATACGTGGCACCTTGAACAAATTTTTGTCCTTTTTCTATACCATTGTCCTCGTTTTTATTTAACTTTTCTGAACCAAAGAAATAATAAACATTTTCCAAGTCATCCTCATCGACAATAGCCTTATCAAAAAAATAGTGCCTTATTGCACCACCAAAGGATGTTGCCGGTATATAAGGCATACCGTGCTCATCTTTTAAAACACATATATCTGGTTGTTGATTCTTTTCTCCACTTCCTATCAAAAGAGGTGAATCTAAGATAAGTTTACCTTCAACTATTATCCTTCCTTTTATTCTTGCGTCAATCATTGGAAACCATCTCTTTCTTTTCCTTATTATATTTTCTAAGTTCCCCGAAGAAATTTATCCAATATATTTTAAACAGCGTTTTAATGTCTTTGCACTCATCAATCTGCTCCTGAGTTAAAAATTCTCTCAAAGTCCCCCTATCTACCTGAATCAAATTATATATAGCGTTGCCCTCTTCAAGCTCTTTAATAAATTTACAATTGATTATAAACTCTAGAAGGGTTTGATTACCATTATGGCATTTCGTCAAACTGTCATAAGCCGGTTTATACCTTTCTCTCCTGTTTTCGTTATTCTCTTTGTCTCCCATACCTACCACTTTCTTCACATTCTTTATATATTCATCTTTATCACAATCCCGCGCCATTAATTCTAACCTGCCCAATAAGCTGTTTGCAGGTACTTTACCAGATTCTCTTTCAAATACCTTTGCCTCCTGTATTGCTGTGATCTCTACTTTCTTTTTCAACTCTTCTCTTACATTGTATTTTATTATATCAACTACCAATTGAGGTATTCTACCATTAGGCCTTACCACATAATCATTATCTTTCTCGCCCTTTACAAAACTATACTTTTCCTCAAATACATAATCCAGTTTTACCCGGCCAAAACCCTCATTAGTCCTTTCGCCTATGCCGTATAAAAGAACGCGCTGTAGCTCTTCTTCAAATTCCATTGCATCTTTCATAAACTCTATCACAAACGATGAACCAGCAGCATATGCCTTATCCAAAGGCTTTTTTGCCTGCCAAGCAGAATAGTAATTCTCTATTTCCATGCTTTTAGCTACATAGTTTTTTATATCGTACGTCTTTTCTCCAAAAACTTCATCAAGATACCTCTTAAGGCTGTGTATGGATATATCCGGATACCCATTGCCATTCAATAGAATGCACGGCGATGTAAAAGTAAGGACTACTTTGTTATCTTCAAGGTGTTCCGATTGAAATAATTCATCTTTTTTATACTCTTCAATTTCATGAAATGTCAATAGTGCACTGCCATATTCCACATTTTTTGATTTGCCTATCCTTATATTTCTCTCCTCTCCAACCAGCTCTCTCAATTGCTCCAGATCTTTTTTATCGCCATAAATTTCTCCTATAAATTTTTGCCCTGGTTCTATATACTCATAGTTGAAAATTTTACCGTCAACACTATGGCCTAAAAATTCGTCTCTCTCATTATGTACATTTATCCTTCTTTTCACATTCACGATTCTAGAGTTTTTCGTATTACTGAAATACCCAGAAATCGGTTCAGTCTGTTCCTCGGGTTCTAACAGGAAGACATTGTAGTATTTATCCCCTTTTTTATTTTGTTGAATATATAACGGAATAGGCCATGTTCTCTCATACTTTTTAGAAATCGTATTGACACATACGGCTATATAAGCATTCTCAAATATTAAATCACCTTTTATGAACCATCTGTAAAAAGTATCGTCTAAATGGGGATTGTCCAGCTTTTTCTGGTATTTATAAACCGCCGCAAGGACTCCGAGAACAGTACTCCCCGGGATATAATCCAGCGTTTCCGTTAAATTCCTTTCAGGATAACCCTCGCTTAATATGACAGGCGACTGTATCTGTATATCATATTGAATCTTGTACATCAAAACCTCGCCTCCAGTTCATCAACTACCTTTTGCGATAAATCTGTGTCTCCATCCAAAAGACGGCAATCTACCTCACCGTATCCTTTATGCCGCATCAAGCCAACGTGTCTTAAATTAATGCAAGAGAGGGCTAATAACTTTAGAACATCATCATCAGGATATATAAAATCCAAATATCCCTCAAACCTGAGTCCTCTTTTCAACGCCCTAATAGTCCTCAAACTGCCGTTTTCAGCTAAGCCCTCATTATCTATAGACGTATGTTGTCTTATTATCGTCATCGAATCGATAATGGTATCTTTGGAGATTATTCTTGATAACCTACGCGATTCAAGCAAATATTTTAACCACTGCCTTCCGATCTCGTAATCAGGCAGATATAGATTATTGAATATAACGACTCCGCTTTCATTATCTCCTGCCCTACCGAATGCCCTGTATATAACATCAACGTCGTTTAAAAAATTTAGACCTGATTGTCTAAACATGTCAATTACATTTACGGCGCTATGTCTTAAAAGGCCTTTAAATCTCTTAGAGGGAAAATAAGGTAATCCTATATCGTCAAAAACCACATCGGTATCTATCAAAGACCCCCATCCCTCGCCAGAACCTAATACGGTGGGTGATTCTAAAGTAATAACAACCTTATACGACCTCATCCTCATTACCTTCTTTCACTACTTCATCTAAGTCGAACAATTCATCAGGGTAATACTCCATAAGCTCAATCATATCAAAATAAGGAGTGACATCATTTGCAATACCAGAAGTATCATACGAATTCCCTGGTACCTCAAATAATTTATAACCTTTTATTTTCATATCTCTCTTAACAAATTTTTCTACTGCTTCTTTATCCGTAGCAAGTTTCGTTTGAAATTCTTTGACAATAGATCTCGGCCATTTTTTGAAATGTTTTACACCGTTAATAAGATGCTTTATCTCCTTCTCTCTAATAGAAGATGGCACTCTACCGTTGTATGCCACAAGATACGGGCCAAAATTAAGCTTCCAATCTTTTCTTTTATACTGCCTCTCTCTTATATCGCTCAAACTACCTGAAATTCCGGAATACGCAATAAAGAAATCAAGCCATGATGTGCCTCCATACTCTCTCGCCTTTTTTTTAGCATTTTTACACAATTCTTCGGCAAGGGTATATCCTCTGTAAAATGGATATTTGGTTTTAATAATAGCCACACCCGCGCAGGCAGTCATAGGTTCACCACAAATGTTGTTGCTTGAAAGAATCTCCAAAAGCCTTTTGGCAAAAAAGATACCCAGTCTTCCTTCACTTATAAGCGTTATATCGTCTCCTTCTATTAGTAAAGGCCGTATAGGAAGTATAAATTTCCCATTTTCTCTGCCTATTTTTATATTTGATTCCGGAGTTTCGACCAATTTCTGTGCAATAAGCCTTGCCTCTTTAAAAAGCGCTGTAATAGATTTTTTAACGACACTATCTACTTCAATGGAAAGCTTCCTTAACTTTACAAGGTCTTTTGTTTCTCTGAACTTTTGTCCCATCGAGTTGCCGTCTATGTGTATTATAGCTATATGATTATTGTCATTTTTTTGCTGACCTAACTTTTCAACATCTCTGGTAAAAATAAAATTTTCTCCTAGTGCTTCCTTATAGCACTTTTTTATATACTCTTGAGCCTCATCAGCATACTTTAATTTTTTATAAGCTACCGATGATATGTACCGGCCCTCATCTTCATCGTATATTTCTGCAGTTAAACCTGTATAAGGGCAATCTTCTGTAATTCCGTACTTTGAGAAGGTAACATTAGGAAAATAAAGACTCTTGTTTTCACTCATTTTGCAAAACAATTTATCCATGCTCTTTTGCACATCGTCCAGATCAAAATCTTCCACTATGGCAACGGCTGTAGATATACCAAGGTTGTCTCTTAACAAAAGCTTCGTCCAACTCCTCACAAACCCCTCAGCCAAATCACGACGTTTAAACAAGAGAAATGCGTTACCACCGCCAATATACCCTATTTCGAAATCAACACCTTCATTTTTTATCAAGACCTCTTCGGGTTTTTCTTTCCATAATTTTAAATTAATATCTGTACTAAATTGTTCTTTTAATGCTTCTTCCAGGTATTTCTTATATATATTTGAAACAATGTACGACGCCCCTATATTTATTTTTAATTCATTGCTTGAAAAGACATATCTCTGAATTGAAACGGTATCGAGAAGAACTGCAGTTACATTATACATCCTCTTCACCTTCACAATTTTTTAATATGGTTTTTGATAAAATTCCATAAATAATTGCGGTTAAGGTCGTATACACCAAGTACTTCCAGTGAATCTACCATCGATCCCGATATATCCCTCAAATCCTCTTTGACTACATCGGTTCTTAAATTCCCTTTATCGTCCTTGCCTAGACACGTTATCAGGATGGCCTTAGCCTCATCGCCACCAATCTGCTTGGCTCTATGAAGTACCTCAAAACCTTTTTCCTTGCAAATAAATTCTGTGGGATCGGTGGTACACGATATAACGCAGAGTTTATAACCATATAATATGACAACATCCACCTCGAAATCTTTATTCGCACCCGGTCGTTTTATTTCCAGATTAGTGGCTATCTTTATTTTACCTTTTTCATGATGTTCAGAATCAAATTTTTCACTAAATTCATCATCATTCTTTAAACCATCGCTGATTACTCGATAAACATAGCGCTCTAACCATTTGCCCCTCAAATATTCTTTAATCGGATATATCCTTTTTTCATATTCAGAATTACTCGTACTTTCTTCTGGTAACCATAAAGTACCATCTGATTTCATAATAGAAATATCCTCAGGAATCATAGACAAAATGATTTTCATATTGTCCGTCGTGTTGTTCAAGAACAGATCTTGTATATTTCTTTTTAATTCATCATTTTCAAAATTTTTCATAAACATTTTCTTGCTACTAATAAATTCCATTCTACCATTTCTTTCGTACAAAAAAACCTTGTTTACGAAATTTTTTATCCACTTATTTATGTATTCCTCTTCTAGTGTTCCCTTTTCTATCATTTCTTCAAATTTATCTAATATACTATCATAGAAAAAATTATCTTCTTTATTTTTCTTGCTTTTAGTATCTTTTTTATCATCCTTTTTGTATCCATGAAGCTCCAATAAATCATCAATTTTTACATCCACATATTCCTTCATGCTCATAACGCATTCCGATGGCATCCTATCAAAAATAAGTTCATCATTTCTAGCGTCTAAATACGAATACGTGCACCTATTACGAAAATGCTCTTCCATAAATTTGTACATATGAACAGCCATAGATTTTGTTCCACCTGTATAATTTAGGTTAAACACAGGGTTTTCTTTCAAATTGATCTTCCCCAAAAATTTAGTTTCAAGGTCGTTTACAATATCGTCACCCCTACTTGCATCAGTAAGCCCTACATATTCAAACTGAAGTATTCTAGCAGGGAATTCCTTTGTTATAACATCTTCGATATTATGTGCCAATTCATAGGTGCTCTCTTGTTTTATTCCTTCGTTTCTTTCGGAATAAATAAACCAAACACGTTTAAGATTCTGGTTTTCATTCAAGAAATACTTAAGCGTAACATAATTCGGCAACGGATTTGTTCCAATTAAAAATACAGCATCAGTAAATTTTATATTCATTATTCTCCCTCCCCAAAAACCCAAATTTAGTTTATTATGAAACTCCTTATTTCCTCCTTCCGCTATCTTTTAGCAGGCTTATGCTTAACCTCGCTAATATGGTGGCTTCTCCACCAGAACGTCATCGTATTAGTCTGTTAGTTAAACCAATGCTGACATTCAGGCTCTCTTCTCTTTTTACCTTCTTTACCGAGTTTAGCAATAACCACATGTTTTATTTTAAGTTCATATATTTTTTTATTTTTGCTTGGATAAAAACCTCTTAAACCAGTCTTGTTAATACTTTAACCTCGTCTGAAAGAAGGTTTGCATCGGTAGGTTGATGAAGGTTGGACTTTACAACACATTTTGATGAGTTTTGCCAGTATAGTATATTCGGGTACTTCTGCACAAACGGGTATATAACAAAACTAGCATTTTATTAATAACTGCCAATCCACATTTTAGTTCTAATCATGATTTTGAAGGTAGTTAGTCAAATATGCTTATATTGATTAAAATCTTCATCTTTAATTACCAACATTCTTCATTCCCCTTCCAGACATATTATACCATAAATGCATATGTTCTGTAAGGTAAAAATTCAGATTTTTTAAGGGTTCAAGAGGTGTATTTTTCAATGGAAACTAATTATACAACTAACCGCCTCATGCTGCCAAAAACATTTTTGTTGACTTATAAGCGGCGTAATAATATACTATTGCTCAGTGCAATCGTTATATAAGGAGGAAACTTATGCTTAAAGAGATATACTCCCGCTTTAAATCTATAAACAACAATGCAAGGGTTATCATTGCAGTTGGTCCTCTTATCAATATACCCATCAGTATGTTTATGACATATGCTACCATATATATGTCCAAACTTGGCTTAACTGCCGAACAAATAGGAATTATATCATCTATAAGTCTTTTGGCCCAGCTTATAAACTCCTTTTACGCCGGCATTTTGACAAATAAACTAGGCAGAAAGCGTACTATAACCATATTTGACACCATTGCCTGGTCATTTGCATGCCTGGTATGGGCTTTTTCTAAAAGCTTCACCGCATTTTTATTGGCGGCTCTGTTGAACTCTTTTGTAAAGGTATCTGAAATAGCGTGGAGATGCATATTGGTTGACGATTCCAGCCCTCAGGAGCGAATCGTCATTTGGTCTTTTCAGAACATCGTCTTTGTCATAGGAGGCTTATTTGTGCCGTTAGGAGGCATCCTTGTATCCCATTATGGAGTAGTGTTTGCTACAAGGATAATGTACATCATAGGCTTTGTCGCAATGTCCATTGGCATATTTATAAGATATGCAAACATCACTGAGACCTCCATAGGCATAATGATGATGCAAAAAAATAAAAATGGCGGCTATAAAGAAGTCATGAAGGACGTATTAGACGCAATAAAATATATACTGACCCACCCAGAAAATCTCCTGTTGCTTACAATTGTGGTATTAAACAACTTCCAGTTTATCTTAAAAAACACTTACAACAATCTATATTTAATTTCACACCTTAAGATAAGCGATAGGATGGTGTCCATATTCCCAGCTATAAGTACCATAATGACATTGATCGCCATGTTTGTAATTATTCCTAAAATGGGTAGAAGCAATGAAAAAAAGGCACTGTTGATCGGTCTTGCCCTTACGTCTTTAAGCAACCTTTTATTTGTGCTATCTCCTCCTAAGCAGATTGGCATGCTCATATTAACCACCCTTATAGGCTCCGTAGGTTTTGCAGTAATGAGCCCTAATTTAGAGACATGCTGGGCCAACTCCATCGATGATAAAAAGCGAGCAAACGTGGTATCTTATTCCTCTATACTCATCACCGCTATAAGCATACCGGCGGGTGCAATAGGAGGTTATATATATACGATAAATCCGGTAATGCTCTTTATACTTATATTCGCACTCTCCCTACTTACCTGTGTAATCGGATGGATGATCTTACGTGCAGACAAAAAAACAGTAGGTAATCGCCTTCACGGAATATCCACATAAAAAGTAGAAGTGCGCCAAAATGGCGCACTTCTTTCATCAGTCGTTTTCCAGTAATTCCACTATAACCTTGAGCTTATACATGGCATCTATGTAGGCATATCGCCCGCCGGTGTACTCGCCCTTCTGTACCAGCGGCATACCGTTGGCCTCCAGCACCGCTACGGTGTCCTTCATACCTTTTATCTGGAACGCGATGTGATGCACTCCTTCGCCGTATTTATCTAAAAATTCCCTCCATGTACTGGGTTCGCTGTCGGGCTCTATAAGCTCTATGTCCACAGATCCCATCTTAAAGAATATCAATTTCGCTCTGGCCTTTGTAGAGCTGCCTTTATACTCAGTCTTTGCAATATCCACCGTGTCGGTTATCACCGTTGAGGTAGGCTTTATTCCAAATACCTTTTCATACATCTTCGCCGTCTTTTCCGCATCGCGTACCACTATGCCTATCTGGGTCACGACATTGCTACCTATCATTTTTTCTTCCATATACATTCTCCTCTCAATCAATCGACCTTAATATAATTCGCCAAAAGCCATCTTATTATACCGCCTATGATTATTATATCGTATATTAGATATAAAGTATAATACTTTAAGAGCACTAATATATGAAAACAGTGGATCCCTTTTTTACATAATCATAAAACCATTGCTATCCTGTAAAGGCAATCTTATACAGCCATGGGAAGCTCTTTTCAATAATGTAGGATCAATAATTCTATCGTTTTTATCTAAAAGAACCGAATGAAAAAGATACAACGATCCATAAAAACTTACCCAATATTTCACTTTACTTTTGTACTGAGGAAAGTACATCTCTTCACCCCTGTTGCCAATTTTAAATATGCCCCTTATGGTAGGAGAGGAATTTTTGCCTGTAGCACAGGGGATGGATTTGTAAAGCCGCCATTTACCTTTTGTCCCCATGAAAACATATGTATACTGCCTGCTTATATCAACCCACACAAAATAAGGCGTATCGCTAGTAAACCCCTTGGTATTCACATATCTTTCTAACTCCTCTTTTGTCAACAGGTCTTTGTTGGTGGGAGGATCAGGGGGTATAATCAAATCTACTCCGTAAGTCCAGCCGACTGTTGACGACGAAAGAGACTTCACATTATACCAAACACCAGATCTGTCCTGTATAACCTCCACTTTTTCCCCTTTTTTTAAAGTGCCTATTCGATGACCGGTGTTGTTGTATTTATACAGCGGAGCATCTCTTTTTAGTGTCGCTATGACGCTCGATGGTTTTACAAGAGCGTCAAGGTCCCTGGTTGGTGGTTTAGGTGGATTCACTGGCGGCTTAGGAGGATTCTCTGTGGTTTCTGAAAACAATTTATTTAGTGTTTCAATAAAATTATTGTCTTTACCTTCAAAAATATCTTCATCCCCAATAGCTATCAGACCCTTTTCATTCCAGGAGACCTTTTTACCTAGCGCTTCCGCGACAGCTCTTACCGGTACCATTGTGGTGCCTTGAAATATCTCCGGTGGCATATCCAACTGCACCTTTTTGTCATTTACTATCATCGTGCTATCGTTGGCCTTCATTATGATTTTATTACTGTCAAACTCCAATGTTATGATTCCTGTCTTGTTATCATAATCTACCTTTGCACTAAGGTTCTCTGCAATAAATCTCAATGGAACCATAACCCTGTTATTTTTTATGTAAGGTTTTATAATTCCTTTTGAATCTATCTTAGTTTCTGTGCCTTTAACAAAAGCATCAGGACTATCAATATGCAATAATATAGCATCCTGTATAATAGATTTTATAGCCTCGGGGACCGCTGTTGCCGAAAACGCTGGATGAACAATTGTAGACAACATTACTATAACCGTTAAAACAGCCGAAATAACCTTAAGCCCCAATTAAATTCCCCCTATTTTTGATATGAATGGTAGCACACGTATTACTTCTTTAGTTGCTTTATACTTAAATTCCTGTGGCTTTGCCGAAAGATATTTTTTCTTCCTGAGTTAAGATGTGAGTTATTCTTCAGTGATTGTAAATTTTAATTTTACCCCAGCTTCCCTAGCTTTGGACCGAATATAGTCCGCGGCCGCATTGCATTCCTCTTCGCTAGACAGGTGTTCAATCATAAGGGGCATATCAGCATCTAAGGCTTCAAGATTCCTAAGCAAGGTAATATAATCCAGACTTCCACAACCAGGTCGCACCTCACTGAGGTGGGTGGTAAGTTTACCCGATAACGTAATATCTTTGGCGTGGCAACTTTTTATATATGGGCCTAATTTATTTATAAAATCGCGTATAAGTGCACCGTTATTATAATATCGCTGAGGACTGCATATAAGATTCACCGGGTCAAAATGCACAGCAAAGCTTTTGCGATCGATAGCCTTTATAAGCTCCAAATAACTATCTGCTGAATCGGGATACATCCACGGCATGGGTTCCAGCGTATAAAAGGTTCGAATTGGTTTAACATCATCTATAATCTCTCTCACCGTAGCCACTATCATATCAAAAGTCTCGGACGTGAAATTGTCAGGATGTGGACCATCCCATTGTTCGCCGCGAGAACCCGATATATTAACACAACAACGAGCTCCTATTCTGTCGGCTAATGCCAGCTGTTCCTTGCACTTTTTTATAGCTGCCCGACGTTCTACTTCATCGGCACTTAAAGGATTACTCCATGCTCCTACCTCTGATATGATAATATCAGCTTTGTTGGCCACTTTGACATAAGCCTCAACAACCGCATCTTCATCATCAACTGTCACAGGGCAATAGGCTGCCCCATAACCATGCTTTTTTAACGCCTGTATCCATTGTTCTGGATCAGAATAGGTGTAAAACAAAGGCCCTCCCAAACGCATGTTCAATTCCCCCCCCAACTATATGATTATCATCTGTCATCAATATAATGTTCGCTCCATCATCTCTTGCCCTGTTACTTTTGTAAAACAGTATCTTTAAGCATTTCTTTTATTTTTTCCCTAACCCCTAGTTTAACATCTTCTATCTCTTTATAAATTTCCTTACAAATATGTAACCACATCTGTTAAATTCTTACTCTGTAAATATGAAATGTATGCCTCAAAAAACTCATTGGATAGGATCTGATTCAAATCTTCTACGCTTATTATAAAGTACATCAGCAATATTTGTAAAAAGTCTTAGATAAAAAGCATATATCGCATAAAAAGGTATATTAAAATCTACACAAGCTAAGATTTTTTCCAAATCATCTTCAAATTCCATTAATAATTTTCTCGCCATGTATTCTTCAAATATTGGATATTCTTGATATATTTCTAACATTTCAAGAAATCGCTGTTCATCATCTTCTTTTTTATCACTAGCCTTATCGATAATTTCTTTAAATTTTGCTTTTGCTGTATTAAGCTCATCTATCGTAACCTTTAATACAGGAATCATAAAATCCTTCATACCGTTATTTTTTGCCGCTAATAAAATCCAAACAAACACAGTTTTAATCTCTTCTCTGGAATACTCCTCATTCCGAAGAGAATAAGCTAAATCTAAAAGATAATCTTCTAAAAGCAGACTTTCAGATAACTTCTCTAATAATCTGACGACTTCTTCCTCTGTTTGGAGGTCTGTGTTCACTAAAAAATCAACAGGTACTCTAAAATGTTTTAAAGTTTCTTTTTTCTCTACAATCTTTCCAATCCTATCAATCAACTCTTCTACTGTAGCTTTTACAGCAAATCTTCCTTTTTCTTCATCAAATATCTTATCTCTTTCGTCCCATACTTCAAGTATTATTTTTGCTAATTCTTCTAAATCGGGCGAATTCTGGGATTCTTCTTCAAGTTTAACCCCATACAATACACTAACAATATGTATAAATTCTCTTCCATAAGAAGTAATTGTTTCTTCTTTCTCAATTGTTTTTAAGAGGGTAGTATCAATTTTATCGATTAATGGAAAACAACACTTCTTATATTTTTTACCACTTCCACAAATACATTCACCATTTCTATCAATATCAAAAATTTTATCCATTTTAACCTCCATACCATTATTATTCATAACATCAAATGCATATTTTTCATGATATAGAATAGCAAAAAACTCGACAATTTAACAGTACCTTTAACAAAAAGATGTAGCCGTTTTTTATTACAGGTCATTTCAACGCGCAACAGAGCAAAGAGACCCACGCATTAAAAATAACTTATAAGTAGTGCCATATTTAATACAGTAACAATAATTGCTATACACCACAAAAATACATTATCCAATTTTGAGTTCGCATATTTCCCCATGACTTTTTTGGAGGATGTCAAAAAAATCTGCATGAAGATTGTAAGAGGGAGCTGCATGCTTAAAAACATCTGAGAATAAATCAATCCCTGGAAAGGTGAAGGAATAAAGAAAATAATAATGGCTGCGGAAATCATGGTGATTAAAACACCCGCTTTAGTGTGGCTGTCCGAAATGTCATATGGCTCTGAAAAGATGCCGGCAAAAATGCTGCCGCCCGCCATACCTGCCGTGATGCTGGAAGAAAGCCCGGCAAACAACAGAGCCATGGCAAACACGACAGAGGCGGCACTCCCAAGCAACGGCCTGAGCATTGCCTGCGCCTGCGACAAATCTGCCACCACAGTCCGTCGCTCAAAAAACGTTGCCGCCGCCATTATAATCATGGCGCTGTTGATCGCCCAGCCAATGACCATAGAAAATAGCGTGTCCACAAATTCATACTTGAGCTGTCGCTTAATGATCTTTTCGTCCTGCAGATTCCACTGCCGGCTCTGGATGACCTCGGAGTGCAAAAACAGGTTGTGGGGCATGACCACGGCGCCCATCACGCTCATAATAATGGGCATAGAATTTTGAGGAAAAGAGGGGATAAACCATCCTGCGACCGTTTCTCTCCAGCTGACGTATACAATGTAGATTTCAAAAATAAAGGAAAGGCCGATCAGCGAGACGAAACCAATAATGATTCTTTCGATTTTTTTATACGAATTTGTAAACTGCATAAGGAGAGCAACCAACAAAACAAACAGGGCTCCTATCTTAATCGGCAGTCCAAAAAGCATGTTCATCGCAATGGCACCGCCAAGGATTTCAGCCATAGCAGTGGAAATGGCTGCTGCCATCGCAGTGAGCAATATGATATTTTTAAGCCATGGCCGGATATTTTCTGTCGCCGCTTCGGAAAGACATTTTCCGGTTACAATGCCCAGATGCGCTGCGTTGTGCTGCAACACAATGAGCATGATGGTTGAAAGCGTCACCACCCATAATAGATTATATCCATATCCGGAGCCTGCCGCAATATTCGAGGCCCAATTTCCTGGATCAATGAATCCCACTGTAACCAACAAGCCGGGACCTATGTATTTGAAAAAATCAACTGCGAGAAGTTTTGGACTATGATTGCTTAAAAATAATTTCACCATTTCACCATCCTAGCCAGTTCAATGATTTTTGAAAATGAGTATATATATTATACTACAGTAAAAAAAATAAAAAAAGTATTGACTCCTGAATCTTATGTATTATAATTAGTAATTAAAAGATAATTGTTGTTAAGAACTATTATTAATAAGGAGATGTTTAAAATGTCTGAATTTAACGAGCGTTATGGTCACGTCACATTTAATGGTGCGCCGGTAACTCTAATAGGCCCGGCGTTAAAGGTAGGAGACAAAGCTCCCGACTTTAAGGTACTGAACAGCAATCTAGAGGAAGAAACCCTGGACACTACCCGGGGCAAGATAAGGTTAATAGTTTCAGTGCCATCCTTGGATACACCGGTCTGTGACACCGAAACCAGGAGGTTTAACAAAGAAGCCACATCTTTTAGCCCCGACGTAGAGGTCATCGTCATCAGTATGGACCTTCCCTTTGCCCAAAAAAGATGGTGTGCAGCAGCAGGTATAGACAGAGTGAGGGCTCTGTCGGACCACCGAGAAGCGTCCTTCGGCAAAAACTGGGGAGTTCTGATAAAAGAGTTGCGTCTCCTTGCAAGGGCTGTATTCGTGGTGGATAAAGACGACATTATACGCTATGTGGAGTACGTCAAAGAAATCACTCAGGAACCTGACTACGACGCGGCTTTAAGCGTGGTAAAGTCCTTGAACGCTCTACAAAATTAACGTCATCGCCTACATCATTATTTTGGCCTGGTCGTATATTTTGGACAAATCTTACTTAATATAATAGCAAACGGGTACGTAACGGGTCATGTGTTACGTACTCGTCCTCTATTTTAAGATCATGGTGACCAATCGGAAAAATCTTGTAATAAATAGTCATAATTTTCTTCTGTTATATTCAGATAACTTGACGGTACAATCACTTCATTAAGAAGTTGAAGCTTTTTCTGCAATACCTCATTTAAACGCTCTTCTACTGTTTTACCTCTACTGCTTATGCACAGGGTAATAAACGTTTACTTCGCGAGTCTGGCCTATCCGATAAACCCTATCTGTAGCCTGCTTTTCAACAGCTGGATTCCAATCCCTTGTGTAATGAATCACATTATTGGCCTCAGTTATGGTAACACCTACGCCGGCAGCTCTTGTAGAGAGAATAATAACGCCAAAGCCTGAAGATTCTTTGAAGCTGTCTATAACACTCATCCTATCGCCTTTAATGTTGCCATTTATCACAGGACAATTTATGCCAAAGACATCCATTATAACTTTTCTCAATATTGCCTGCATCTTTATATAATGGGTAAATATAACCGCCTTTTCACCTCTACGCTTTATCTCATTTAAAAGTTCTATAAGGCGTTGAAGTTTCCCTGACTCACTTAAAAGTTGAGAGGTATTCCCTTCACCATCATCTTGTATAAGGCGTGGATGGGCACACAATTCCATCAACTTTTGCAACACACCAAGAGGCGATTTACTTTCGCCTTTGTTTTTATAATCTCCTATCAATTGACAATAGAGTTTCTCTTGCAATGCTGTAAGTTCTACTTCTGAAAAAAACTCATTTTTCGCAGGAAGGGATAAAATCCCATCTTTTGCCCTCCTTAAGTACACAGGCTTTATCGTATTCAGTAACCTATTCTTTACTTCTACATATGTTTCACTTTTATTGCTTATAGCATCCTCTATAGGTATTTGATACGTCTTCTTAAACTCCTGATAACTAGACAAAAGGCCAGGCTGCACATAGTCTATTATACACCATAACTCACCTAGATTGTTCTCCACAGGAGTCCCGGTCATAGCTATCTTGATCCTAGCTTTTAAGGCCTTAACTGCTGAGGTAGTTAATGTTGTGGTATTTTTTATCTTCTGTGCTTCATCACAAACAACTGCCTGCCAGTCTATTTGACCTAACAGCAATTGATCTCTGACCAATGTCTCGTAAGTGGTTAATATGATTTCATAATCTTCTAAAAGCTCGGGTGTTCTATATCTTTTGTAACCCATATGTCTATATACAGAGGTAATTTCAGAGAACTTGCGTATCTCGCTTTCCCATATATCTAACAAAGTGTATGGAGCTACAATCAACGTAGGTTTAATTGCATTACATTCTTTTAGATAACATAAAAAACTAATTATCTGTAAAGTCTTACCTAAACCCATATCATCGGCAAGTAGTCCGCCCAGGTAATTTTCGTACAAGCCCTTAAACCATAAAAATCCTTCTTTTTGATGCTGGTACAGCTGGCAATTTTTTAAATACATAGGATATCTAAAATCACTTATGCTAAAATCACCTGTAAGCTGTTTTTTCAAGCTTAACGCTGTCTCGTTGTACTCCAGATTATCTATGTTTTCATATATTTTCAAGACATAAGGTAATCGGGTAATATCTATCCTCTGTGTCTTAACAAGCGACTCGTTGTCGACTATATTTAAAAATTTGCTGGCCTGCTCTCTGTCAATTTTTATCCAATTACCTTTATAATTTACGTAATCTTCTCCGCTTTCGACAGCTTTTTGAACCAATCGCCTATATTCGTTTACATCGATCTTACCATTATCTCCTAGTGCATTTTCCCGTGTGTTATCACCATCTTCATCAAGATCCAAACCGGTATCTTCATGTATGATTCCACCTATCTCAAAATCAAACCACCCGGAATCTTTATCTCTTTCTATATTAACATACGGATTAGCCCTGTAGACCCTAAGCCCGAGCTCCTTTACCCTTTTACTGAAATTAGACAAATCTATATCTTCAGGTAAAATAGAGTACGGGTCAGTCAAAAACCTTGGTATCTGAGCCCCTTTAAGATGCCCTTGTCTAAGAATTTTATTATAATTTTGTACGATCCTATCTTCCAAAAAAATTCTTTTCCTCTTTATACCTTCACCGTATAACGTGTTATGCTGTTTTAAGACCTTATCTTTATCATCTTTTAATAAACTATCGATTCCATTGCCCAAAATCGGTACAATCTGGATATAGTCGTCGCTGTGCTTAACTATATCCACATCCAGTTTTTCAGAATAGTACACTTCTTCGCTTTCCAGAAATTTATCAAAAGTCACATTAGCCGACTTAGCTTTATATTTGACTTTTGCGATGATCTTCGCCTGCAATAAAGGGTCAGCAGTGGGCTTATACGCATCTATCTCGTTTAAAAGGCTGTAAAGATTTAATGGTATCAAATAAAGGCAGCCTTTGTGGGATACCACATTTTTAATCCTTCTATCCAGAGGCCCCATTTTCTCATCTTTTATGTATATGTCAGGTATCAACGTAAAATCACTGTTGCCAAGGATTCCCTTCGCTTTTATATGGAGTCTTATGGTGTTATCTTCGCCAGGAAGACAAAGTATACGTCTCTGATCTTCAGTGATATTGTACAAAAATTCATAAGGTATAATGTAAGTATTGTCTTCCTCTTGCAAAATACCTTCCTGCCACAAACCTTCAATTACGTTTAATGTCTCCATTTCATCAGGCGAGATATTCTTTAAGAATTCTACTGGGTTTAAAAAAAGCGGTATTTTCATTTCAACAGGCTTTTTCTTTTTTAAAACCTGACAAACAATCTTAATACCCTTATCTGTTAAGTCTTTTGAAATCCTTATCAAACCACTCACCCTTCAGCAGCTGTCGTACAATATTATATGCTCTGAATTCCCATCTTCCTCCGTGTATTATCCTAGCGATAGCAATGCTTTCATCTTTAAAAAAGCTATTACTTTTAGAGCTTTCTTCACTGGCAAACGCGCCAAATCGGCGCTTAAATACATCTGTTCTATATATATAGGCAGCGCCAATAGGTTCAAATTCAACCACTACAAATTCGCCAAAATATATAAAATAAATTGCTTGATTGCGGTTGTTCTTTTTAACCACAACAAAGTCCTTAATATAATCAAGATAGTTTGCCCAAAAATTATATCTCGGGCCATCAAGATGCTTTTTCATCGAATTATCTAAAAACCATTTTCTGCACTTGCTCCATACCGGCTCAGAAACATCTTTCCAGAAGAAATCTTTTTCTCTATTTTCAGGTACCTTTTTGTTTTCTAATATATATTCCATTATATCATGGTTAAGCTCAGAAAATGATACATTACCAACATAGTTTTCAATAAACATCAGCAATTCATTTTGATTGTATGATTTTACTGTATTCAAAATTACTTGCGGCTCGCTGCTCACATAAGTTTCTCTATCACAATACAGATAAAAATATTTTTTTATATTCAATCCCAACTTTGATTTTTCATTAATCTTAAATGTATTAAAAAACTTATCTAAATTCAGTTTAGTTTTACTTATATAAACACAAATAAATTTGATTACATTATCGTTAACCATCATTACCTTAATAAACCGCAATATTTTCTCATCCTTAAACAGCTCAATAAAAGCCTCTTTAAATTCATTGCAAAATCTCGTAAAATAATACACATACATCTTATTGTAATAATTATTCTGATACTGTTCCCAGAGCAAAGCGGCGAATTTCTTTTTAAACCTCAATCTTATAATTTCATAAATCTTATTGGGATCGATGTTAAAATCAGCACCAGCAAAATAATAAATCAACAGGTACAGTTCACGACTTTTTAACGTAAATGCCAGATCGTGTATATCTTTAAATGGCGTCTTATCTATTTTTTGCAGCAACATGAGCCTTTCTTCTTCATCATTATTTTTTTCAAAAATTATTGCCTTATTTGAACTATTCGATATTATGCGATTTTTAGTCTCAAGCAATTTATGAGGAATATACACGAATTCATGGGTGCTCACTTTACAGATCCCTTCCCGAGGATTTTTTGCATCTCCATTATCATTTCCTCTTCTTTTAAGCGAAATTTAAATTCTACCCTCCTGGATTTCTGCCTGTTTACCTTCCCGTTCTCAATAATTAACTGGCTGTATGAGCGGCCATTGGCCGTTATATATGACATCAAATCTGCTTTTGTCTTAGAGTCAATGCCTTTTATATTAGATTGCAATATATATCTGACAACCTCAAACGCCCTCTTCTGAGAGAGCTCCAGATTGTACATATAATCACCGGTATCATCGGTATGGCCCTCTACAATTATCTGCGATATGTACCTTTTAAACCGTGGATCCATGAGTATCGATAAGTACCGCGGGATAAACTCATTCAAATACCTTTTACCTTCCTCCTTTAACTCAAACTTATCCTTGTCAAAGAATACACCTTCGCTAAAGCTTATAGCCCCAGTTTGGGGATCTATACTAAGCGTCATATCTGAATTGCTAAACTCCTTAAAAAGCTGGTCTATTATACGAGCCCTCACGCCAATCAAGTCATCAACCTTTGCCTTCTGCAAACTGAGTTCAGCAGCAATGCCGGCATATTTATAAATCATAATGACAATCAAAAGGGCAAACATCAAAAGTAACGCAGCCATCAAATCTGAATAAGACTGCCAGTAATCGTGTACTTTGTCCTCATCCTTCAATGGTCTGCATCTCCTTCTCATTGTTTCTTAAGGTCTTTTTAAATTCAATAATCACCTTCGGTAATTCATCTACAGCTTCTTCAATTTCGCTTAATGTGGAATTTAGATAACTTGTTATACTGGCAAGCTCTTCATCAAACAAAGATAAACTTCGCTTAAGTCCTTCATGGGTTTTATTAGCAAATTCTTCCATAGATTGTTTGAGGCTGTTGTTTAAGATATCGATGTCCTTACTTATATTGGCATAACTCTTTTCAAGCAAGCCGAACTTTTCATTGATCTCCGATATGTATCTAGATATTATTTGAATGTGCTCTGTCTTATCTTTTAACAATAAATCTTTTTGCTCGTTGATATCTCTTATCATTTTTGACATATCTTCAATAAGTCCATTTATATTAGAGGAAACAGATTCTAATTTTGATATGTTCTCAACCATATGGTTGTTAGCTGTATTGATTTTATCGAAATAATCAGAGAAGTTTGTAATTATGTTTTCAATAGCTCTATTAACATCCTGTAAATTCAGTATGTTGTTCGACAATTTTTCTATAAGTTCATTCATGCCTTCTTTAACCATTTGCTGCCACTTTATCATCTCGCCGATGGACTCACCCAAATCCGCAAATTTCCCTTTTAATGACAGATCCATACTTTCTATAAACTTATTAACAATCTTTTGAACTCCTTCTAACTGATTATCGTATGCCAGATTAGCAAACCTCTCAATCATCTGTTTTGAGCTTTCAGTGGACTGCTTAATCTCTCCAATGGTATTATCAAAGGATTCCACGATCTTAGATGTAACCTGCTGATTTATAATATTAGCAAATTCAGGAAATATCCTTTGTTCCAGCATATTTGACAACACGTTGCTAAGCTCTAGGGAAAAATCCGATACAAATTTTTGCATATATGTCTTTTGCTCTTCCTGAATCTCTCTGATGTCTTTGAGATAATCGTCTATTTCCTTTTGCGCAAATACTTTTTTGTACGAGGAATGAAAAGAATCGATTTTTCTTCTGTAATAATGAATCAACCCTCTATCTACTAAAGACCACCCTAAAGAAGAAACAAGGCCTGCTATTGATGTAAGAAACGCCAAATACATTCCTGATATTAAGTTATTTATCCCTTGCTCCAATGCCTGAGTGCTCCCCGAAAAGTTAAGATCACTTAAGCCTTGAACCAATCCCATAAAAGTACCCAAGATGCCAAGGCCTGTAAATACACCTGGCATCATGTCAAATATCTTTCGCTCACCAGGAATTTCAACCAAAGCCGTATAATCCAAAACATCCACAGCATTTTTTATATTGCCACTATAGCACCTATTTTTAAACTTTTCAAGTAATCCAGTTACGTATTTGTCATTTTTCTTTTTTTCTATTATTTCATCTGTCAATTCAATAAGCTCTTCTAATAACATATCTTTATCCGATGTGTTGTGAATTTTTTTCATGTACTTATCTATTATTCTAATATATTGCCAAGGTTTCCGGTGAGTAAAAACTAGAGTAATTAAAGCAATAAGCAAAATACCCCAGCAAAATTTATTAGTAAAACCTGGAATAACTCTTATTATAAAAAGTGTAATCTCTTTGAAATTCAAAAAATTACACCCCTTTCATATTTGGATTTCATTCTTTGAAAATATGTGAAACATATCACTTCTTCATATTCTACACTCATTTAAGGTACTGCGACTTACCCATCCTTAAAAGGATAATTGCCGTTTATATACTCCTCATAGGTAAAAAAAACGGCTCTATATCAATCTTTTTAAATTTTCTTAAATATTTATATATAACATCCATATTCATAGCATATCAAAAATACTAATTTGTTCACATTCACATTTTTTATCCGGTAATCTTTTTACTAATTCGATATTCTTGTTAAGCAAAAACATTGATCTAGAATCATGTTGCTTATAATTTCTCACAGCCATTTCTTTGTTATAATTGGCATAACAGTAATAGCATCCATTAGGGCATGTATTGTACACTCCAATATCTACGCTTTTGTAACAGCCACACTGTTGTCTGGTTGGGCTTTTAGATGCCTTGATATTGATATTATATAAGCGGTTTAAAATATTGATATCTATACAACTTGCTTTACCAATTTTATCACTTATTAAAAAATCATTGCAGCAACTATATAATTTTATATCATACTTTAGTCCAATGTCCGCTAATTCTTCGGCAATTTTCTTTTTATAGGCATTGTCCTTTTCTACTAATCGAATACCTCTCTCTCTTTCTAGATGCTCAAAATTTCTTAATACCTTAGGGTATATATTAGCAAAGCTAATATAGCATCGATGTGTATAACCGCATAATCTTTTTGCTATTTCTCTAAATTTATTAATATAAAAATCACCTTGTATTACATTTGTAAGAACTATGGGATCAAACCTCCATTGAATATGTTCTGGTGAAAATTTTGAAGATATATTAATAAATTGTTCTATAGCCACGTTTGGGTCTATTACATTCTCTTCTAATATTCCTTTAAGACCCGTTATTGTAAATAAAAAATACAATCTGTATTTATCTTTTAACTCATCCAGTTTATCAAGCATTGGTCCATAATTTTTTGACCAAAACACAATAACATCCACATCTTTCGGACTTAAAGAAATCTATTGTCCTAATTTATTGTACGGATTATATACCACCACTTTTTCATCATGTATTCTATTCATAAACCATTCAGCATAAAAAGCCGGAATATCTGTTCGCCTACTAGCGGATATTATCAAACCCATCATCCTTTATAATATATTAATAAAATGGAACTATTTCAGGCCCTGGTTCAATATCAAGGATAGTCTGAAGGATCTACACCTTCAGGTAATTGCTCAAGAATCGCCATAATATTAATTTTATCTTGATCTATTTCACTCCTTTTCCCCTCTGTTACCAAGTTCCATAGATCTCCATCTACAGCCTCTATTATAATTCGAGAATTGCAAACTTCTAGTGTTCCACTTTTTTCAGCTATAAAATAAGGGTAATATATATCTATTCCTTCATCTTTATACCTCTGATAATATCCACGTCCTTTCCGTATTCTTCATCAGCAGTAACTCCTACCGCCCTTGGCAAATTAAATATCCTGGGCTTTTAAAAAGCTTATGTTTTTCATATAAACATGTCGCTACTCCGTAGGATCAGTTGTTTGAATATTGTATTTTTAACATATATGCCTAATAAAACGGGTCAGGAAATAAAAATAACCACCATAAGATCAAAGTGGAATATAAAATATATCACACTTAATTTAGGTATTTATCCAGATCATCCAATGTTTTTATCTCAAATATATTGTCTGCAATATTAATCAATGTGTTTTTATCAGCGCTACGTATTTTCCCTATATAAATCTCAGGAATATCACTAAATTTCTTCTTCAGCTGTCGTATAACCACTTCTCCTATTCCTTTTTCTATTCCTTTCTCTATTCCTTTCTCTATTCCTTTCTCTATGCCTCTCTTCTCATATTCCTTAAATCCTTCTAATATCGTTCGTTCAAGGTTGTACACCATATCCTCCACCTCCTTGCTCTCTTCTATTATTCTCTCTATTTCTTTTTTCTCTTTTTTGGGCAACCTATTTGACAATATCCTCCCTAACCACGTCTTAAATAATTCCATTCGCTCAGAATCTAACTTCTTTAGTACTCCGATTAGTTCGCTCAACCTGTTCATTAACTCTTCTCTGTCTACTTTCTGATCTAATAAGAATACCGCTCCTATTAAATTCTCTAACTCTAATAAATCCTTTTTATTATAACTGTTTACGTCTATTAAAATATACTTGAAATCCAGTACATATTCTTTAAATGTCTCGTAAGAATCTAATGTCTCTTTATAGTTTATACACGCTGTCCATTTACGCTCCCCGTTATACAATACTATTGGTATTATAGCCGGTAATTTAAAATCTTTTCTCTTTGCTTCTTTCCGAGAAGTATCTTTTAGCAAACTTCTCCATATCTCTACCATATACAATAACAACCTATATGGCATCTGAAAATCAACTTTAGACTGCAATTCCATTAATACATAGAATATTACGTCTTTATCTTTTAGCTTCATGCGGTAAACTAAATCGGCTTCTTTATCCGCAAAATCCTGTAAAATATAGGATTTATCAACTCTAACCATTCCAGTTTCATCTATATCTTTTACCCATTCTTGTCCGACAAAACTCTTTAATAACTCTATAAACACCCGCTTACTGGACAACAAAAATTTATAGCCTTTATCGTGTTGATTACGGATATTTTCTTTTGCCGTTTTCTTTTGTATATTATTATCCATCACCTTTAAACCCCTTTAATTATCTCGATATTATTATACACCATTAATATCGATTTTGAAGAACAAATTTTTTGTACGCAGTTATTTTGTGACAATGTCACTTTAAATTTTTGGGGTATCCATAGCAATGTATTTTGTTTTCAAACAAATTTAAATCCTGTTTCTTCATCATATAATTTCGATATATCTTTTGGTGAAATCCATCGTAGCGAACTTTGTACCCCATTTCTGTTTTCAAAATTCAGTAGCAAGTTTTTCTCAACCTTTCTCCCTTTAACTTGTATTATATAATCATTCATTTTTGCCATAACATTTCTTAATAATGCCTTGCGTTCAAATGAGTTGCAATTTGCATAATCTCCTCGTCCTATAATAACATTCTCAAATTCATTGGCCAAAAAAGTAGCATTTTCATCCTTCTCCACATACACATCGTATACGTCTGACAAATCCTCTATTAATTTAAATTCTTGTATCTTATTAAAATCTAGTTTCAATATGCCTTCATTCCATATATTTTTCGATTCTTGAGGTATACCTAAGTTTAATATTTTGTCATAATACCTATTTACAATTGTTTTATATTGCCATTCGTACACTTCTGTACATTCTCTCAGTAGATCCATCGTTAACTTCCTATTAAAAAGGTGATATATATAATCGCTATCATGGGCTAATTTTATAATATAAACGGGCAAATATTGGCCTTTTTGGCCATTTCTATTCACACGACCAGCCGTCTGCACCAATGAATCCAATGGAGCAAAATCCCTAAAAGCCATGTCAAAATCTAAATCTACTCCTGCTTCTATGGTCTGAGTAGAGACCAGAATAACAGATTTATTAGCTTTCAATAGCTTATTCACTTCCTGAATAACCGACATCCTCTTTATTGGTATTATGTTGGTCGATAAATAATACACAGGTGTATCAATACCTCGTCTTTTGAGTTCTGACTTTAATGCATAAAATACCTCTACGCTTCTTTTTATAGTATTTACGACTATGACAGCCGATTTAAGCGCATTCCATTTTTCCATAAAAAATTCTATAAATTTGTCTGTATCCATCTCTTCTTCCAACACTGGTACAAATTTGGTCCTTTTCAACTGACCAAAGTATGTCTCTGAAGAAGGAAATAAATCAACTGTCCTTTTACTACTATATTCATGATTATTCAACAACTGATCTCCAAACTCCAATATCTTAGGCTGAGTAGCCGTCATAAGTATGAATCTAGTACCATAATATTCTGATATTTTTTGCAAAGTAGCACCAACGAGAGACATATACTTTTCTGGTACTGCCTGCACTTCATCCAATATTACGATACTACCTGCTAGCTTATTAAGTTTTTTCAAAGCACTGTTTCTGCCTGTGAATATCGATTGAAATAGCTGGACAAATGTGGTTAAGATCACATCTCCTTCCCAAGCCTCCATCTCAAGTAAGGCTTTGCTTACCGGTATAATTTCGTCAACTTTGATATTAGATGTAATATCAGCCAATCTATGATGCACAACCAAATTTGCCTGATCTCCTATAACATTTTCATACTCTTTACGCGTCTGTTCTATAATATTGATAAACGGAATAGCTGTTATTATCCTTGGAACATATCCTTCTACATCTTGTATCCTTTGTTGTAACCGTAAAGCACATTGCAAAGAGGATAAAGTTTTACCAATTCCGGTAGGAGCGGTAATAATGAAAAATCTACTGTTTTTTATCTGTTCATCGGTTAAACTATCTACAATGTTTATCATCTCGCTACGAGCATTTTCTCTTTTTAAAAGCAATGTTTTATCGACATTACCTTTATCCTTAAATGCTAAATAGTTGACAACCTTACTAGGTGAAATAGACTTCGTTGATCTATGAACCAATTCAGCCGAATTTAGCTTATCGCTATCTACAAGCAATGAAAACATGTATATAAGAAAAAAATACCATTGATCATCAGCAAACCGTCCCATTTTTAAAAGTTGAGGCATATTTATAAAATGTTTGTTTTTCTTTAATCTCTGCAAATCAAGATACACTGAAAAATCAAAATCCTTTAAATGTGGCGCAATGCTAGACAAATCAGCTAAAATCTCACGTTGATTTTCAAATATATTTTGTCTTATAACATTAAGCTCCTGCCACATCAAATCCTGTCCTTCTATAGTAAACAACCGATCCAATGTCAAAGAAAGGTGGTGCATGCGCACAACAATATAACATAGATATGTAACTATATACCTTAAAATCTCATTTTTATATCTCCATTTAGCTTCATCCAATAAAAATAAATAAGAAAAGCAAGCAGAGATATGAGCATGGTTTTTATACGAGCCATTGTAGTTCCCTACTAAATATTCTTGAAAATAGTCTGAATATTTTCCTATATCATGAAAAAAACCTATATTATAGGCTAAGCACTTTATTATATCATTGTCTATATCTTTAAATTTTACTACATTTGGCACCATTTCAGTACACATCTCTGCTACAGCTTTCAAATGTTCACTTAATGTTTGATCATATCCTTTATCTTTATCATAATGAGCAAGATATTTCATAAAACCACTACCTTTTATGTTTTATTGCATCCACATTATGTTTAATCCATTATCTAATTTTACATATTGTTTAGCTGTTACTGTTACAGAACCTCCTTCAAGATTTATGAGCATATTTTTGAGTCCACGCTCTGTAATTTCTCTATCCTTATTAAACTCCAATGGTACTTCTTCTTTTATTAACCTATACCATTTACCTGGTATACTTGGCAACTTTATATCATCTATATAGTCCATGGGTATAACGGAATACATATCAACTACCTCTGATTTATATATTTCTTCCGCTTCATATACACCCTTGTTTTCTAGCCAACCCAAGTTGAAAGCAGTCCCAAGGGCCAGTGATATTCCTTGACTATGATATATCGGCGTGTCATTTATTATCCATTCTAATTTCTCCATAACCTTATTGTCGGAATGATGTATCCATATTTGATAACTTACATATCCAGTCCGCATATTAAATGGTATAACAAGCTCTGTAGCCGTCTGGCTATGATTCTCAGCCGAGCCATTTAAATCATTTTTGCTCTTTATCATAAGATAATTGAGCTTTTGCATACATTTTTTTATAGGTGTTTGACAAGCTACGGCAATTTTGCATTTATCAATAGAAAACATCTCATAATATGTATCTTTTTCCCTCCCCAACAAGCCAGCAACTATACCGGATATTGTGGTTCTAGGAGGTATGAAATATGAAAGGGCTGAAGCGTTAGAATACACTTTTCTAAAATGCGCCATCTTACCATTTACTGAAAATGATACTACTTTCATAATCTAGTCAGCCACCTTACTAGGAATAGGAGTCCATAAATCCATTTCTTTATATATAGGCATATTTACAAGAGATTCACTAGTATTGATATAAGGATGTACCCAACCAATTACTTCGTCTACATATCCCTTTTGTTTCATTTGGTCTATTACACATGTAAGATCTTTAAAATCTACTTTTACATCATTAAGTGATCTTATAGGTTTATCAGCATTATATGAAACCTTCAAAAATCGTCTCATATCACCTAGGTATCCATCAAACTCGGGTTTATACACCACTTCAATATAAAACAGAGGTTGCTGCCCTTGCTTGCTATCTGTCTGATTGGCCATAATGCTTTGTACTAAAGCTTTTCTAAATAACGAAGCATCTTCTTCTGTCATACCAGTGTGTTTTGCACTGTATTTATTCATAGTACCATAATGAGCCACTAATGCATAATAGACTTTATACTTTTTACCAAATGTCGAACTATCGTCATTCATAATGGAAGTTATAGAATTTGATTTAACTATTTCTACCGGATGGAGAGAATATCCCCAACTTATCTGTACTGGCCCAGTAAATGTTTTCGTTACATTTTCTATTGCCATGGCACTGCCAAATAGCCTTATATCTATTAACGACTGCTTGATTATCTCGGTCAGCAAAATATTATTAAATTGGTTAAAATCGCTATCTTTTTTGTTCTTGGATTTAGGTTTTTTCTTGTCATATGCTGCTTTATAGTCATCACAATTTTTCCCAAATACCTCTTCCCATTTCCGCTTGATCATATTATTTTTTTTAAAAAGAGTATCCATTTTATCTTTGTTACTAAGCCATTTATTTATTATATTATCAAACATGGTTTCCATAGGCACTTTCGTATCAGCCAATGTATCAACAAAAATCTCATATCCTTTATTCTTTAAAAGATCCCTACAATCTCTCTTACGCCGTCCATCACTTACCAAAAGGGTTGCTGTTTCATAGTCCATCCTAGGTCTATTTTCCTGGTCAGGATCTCCGTTAGGATTTGTCATATTCGCCTCAAAGCCAAATAAAAAATCGCTGTTTCTATTTAAAGTATTCATCATTACCTTCCTTTCTAATTCTAATCCTCTGCCTCAATTTCCTTTTTTACGACTTCCTGTTCCTCATCAGTAACGTCTGGAATGCTACTACTTATCATATATGCATATCCAGACATTATATAAAACACATTAGCGTGTCCGTCTAATTTCCATGGCTTATCTATAGGCCTATTTATGCATCCATAGTAATAATGAAATCTGTTCATTACCGCTTCAGTAAATATATTAAGCTTTCCATACTGCCTAAGCTTTTCTACTACCTCGTTATAAAGCCTATAGACCTCCATATCGGTCATTCCTTGAAACTGAATCTTTTTAAGAATAGGTTTACTTTTATGTTCTTTTAACATCTGATATATTGCTACTCGTCTTATCAATACACCTAGATAAAACAATGCCTTAGCTTCGTCAGTATATTGCTGCGTATTAAGAAAATCTTCCATAGCATTTATAGAGCTATTTACCTTTTCAGATACAGTATTTATTTTCATGTTATCATCCCCCCTTTCCTTGTCACGATAAGTTTTATCATTTGTCAAAATATTTAGCTGCCTGCATACATTAAATAATACTAAATAATCCATCACTAAATCTTTTATAAAATAGTCATCAGCATAATCTTTATACTCTTTATATCTAGTTAAACCCATGTTAAAGTAATTTTTTATTTCATCCTTTTTAAGCTGATTCAATCCTTTATCAAGACCTTCACATGCATAACTAAACAATTCATTCATATCCACTTGCTCACCGCATAATAATGCCTTGTAAAGCGACAGTACCCTACCTGTATATTTGTTACCGTTTTTATCTTGATATATAGGAATAAGTCTATAAATACTTGCAAGGGACATGCGTTTTATATGTGGTTGCATCATCTTAACATTCTGCCCGATAAACTCCATTATCTTTTTAAATCGTATTGTAGGTACATCCTCTATAGTCTGCAATACGCCAAATGATGTACCATCTGTTCTATATACCACAAAGTTCAGGCTATAGTAGAAAATTTCATCTATATTAGCAAGTGCTTCAAGATTTTGTAGCCAATCATTTGTATCATCATTATTTAAAGCAAGATCCACTTCCTTTTTTAGCTTATATAAATAATCATAATTAAAATCTTCTAACAGTCCTTCAGGAAGTATAAAAACGTCCTCTCCCGCTATCTTGCCCTTAAACATGCTCCGAATCTTTCTGTCGCCGTTAAAAAGATCTAAATAGCAATCATGGCATATAGAATATGTCTTTTCATAATCAAAATTGTCCAGATATGATGATGTATTTTTAGTTGTTGTTTCAAACAATTTATTTAAACCTGTTCTATCAAAATTTTTAATATAATCCTCAGTTTTAACATCATCTTTTCCCTTATGGCATATGTAACACACCTTTTTACTTTGCAAAGAAGAAACGCGGCCTTGCTTTTCTATATTATTATCTAATCTTACCAATTTTATATATTCAGGGCACTCAGACAGAACAATCCGTTGATCATCTTCCTGTATAACTGTAGGTATAACCAATACAAATCGATTTTTTTTGTTTTTCTCTCCAATTCCTATTCTAATAAATTCTTCAGGAGATACAATTTTCTCAGCTTTATTTGGCTTTGATAATATTATTTTAGCTTTGTTTGTATTACTAGTAAGACCTTTAATCATGTAATTGTCTGGTAATAAGAACTTTTGATAATTTATACTGCCAGCGCCCTTTCTTTTACTTAAAATGACAAGCCCACTATCCTCCATTGCTTTAATAATGGAAGCTATTTGTCCATCCTGCATACCGTATTTACAAAGCATATTATATAAATCACTTATAACGCTTGTTAAAATGTAATGTAAAGATTCAACATCTCTATTAAGATAATACTGAGATTTATTACCTATTTTATTACCGAAATATAATAACCGCTTTGCAGTGTCGTCTTGTACAGGCTCTCCTGACTCAAAATGAATATTTTTATGTTTAATATCAAATACCAGGTAAACGGTATATCTTTGCTCGTCATCTTTTACCTTTGGTAATTCTTCCAAAAGGCATTCAATATCATCTTTTCTATCTTTACCTAGAGTTGCAGTAATAGCAGTCAAGTTCATCTTATCACCTCTCATCATAACTCATTTGTTTCTCTTATTTCTTTATATAATTTTAGTGAAATCCGAAAATTATTATCAATCATCTTATCAAGAAAAGGCTTTATTTCAGGTATAAGCCCCTTAATTTTCGCAAGTTTGAATTCCAATAATACCAATTGGGACTAGCGAAAAACTTTCAGCGATTTTTCTGGCAATATTTCAATAAAATCACTTAATGATTTATTTGCTAGCTAAGCAGCTTTTGCTAATGATATCTGTTTACTGACATAAAGGCTTATAGATGAGCCAAGAGACTCCAAAATTCTTCATTGTTAAAGCCACCTTACGCAGCAAAAATTACGTTCATCACTATATTCGTGTATTTGTTGAATATCTTTTATTATATAAGCATATGGATAACTCTCAAATTGCTTTTTATACAAATTTTCTATAAACATAATTAAATCTTCTGGTATATCTTCATACCAACTTAACAAATCGTTATAAAAAACAATATTTTTTTATAATTTTGGAAAACTACATATTCCTCCTTTTATAACAAAACATAATTGTTCTTTTACAATTATATTACCATATTTTCCTTTACAAGTCTATAACCCCAAATAATAACTATCCCCAGGATAAAGTTTTTGTGTGCTGCCATTGCTTTTGAACCTCCCCCAAGAGAAATTTTTCATGTTGTACGTCTTAGTCCAATTTTCTTGAGGGACCAATAAGGGTCCTGTCACAGTACAACTTTAAACAATGATTAAATGATTGCGCCTGTTATAATGTACATTACCTATTTAGGATCAGTTATTAAATAATAGTGTATTTTTATCATATGCACCCAATAAAAGGATTAAGAAATAAAAAGAACCACCATAAGATCAAGGTGGAATATAAAATATATCACACTTAATTTAGGTATTTATCCAGATCATCCAATGTTTTTATCTCAAATATATTGTCTGCAATATTAATCAATGT
>NZ_FQVH01000022.1:26440-43265 GCF_900129075.1 Caldanaerobius fijiensis DSM 17918 | reverse complement strand
AGGTACCCGAGATTGGCTACTGTTTGTATCGACGGTAATGCATCTATGGCAAACCCCATAGGCCGAGAACGATACAGAAGGTGCTTGATCTGGGGATGCTCTCCACCTCGGTGGAGAGAGGATGTCACATATATGGAAGATGTCCAAAAAAGAATACGAAGATTTGTTTGAAACCGAGCTTTCGTTCAGTTTAAAAGGTAGAAAGTTTTCTTTCACGTTCGATTTGGCCTGTCGCGGTATTCTAATGGTGACTCGTCAGGATAATATCAACAACTGGATTAACGAAATTAAAAACCAACTGCAGGAGAAAGTGGCTTTGAAAATTTTTGTGGGAGAAAATGATAGGTTGTGCGGCAGTTCGGAAATCTTCAATATCAGAAAGCTGAGCGCTTTAAACGATGTAATGTTTAATAAAATAACAGAACCCTTCATCCTCATTTGGCACATGCAAAGGACTGATAGGTTTGATCTGCGTACGAGAGCGAGAGGACATCCGTATGCTTTGTTTTCCATAACTTCTCCTGATGAAGACCTCGGCCGGTACGATCCGAAGTGGGAAATGCGTTACAAGGTGGTGATAATCGATAAGGATGTATTAAGTGCCCACCTGTATAAGGAATTCAGCTGCACCAGCGATGTAGTGATAAAAAGCAACTCCGATATAATCGGGTTAAAAGTGATTCCTGAGGGGTTATCGGATAATTCACTGGTGGTCTTGTAACTTGAAAGGTATATTTGTTGTTATGGACATCAATGTCCAAAAGACTGCCCGACAGGCAGCTTTTTTTATGCCTTCGGGCAGGAAAGGAGCTGAACCGTATGCTGGCAGGCTTCATAATAGGCCTGATTGTTGGAGGTTGTTTGGGTGTGCTTTTGATGTCCATGTTCTTTGCGGAGAAAAAGGGAGGTGATTAGCATGAGCAACATTCAGGCTATAACTCCCCAACAGTTTGGGCAGAGCCTGGCAAACGCAATTATGGTCCTGTACAATTCCATTTCCCTTGTCATCGTACCGCTGGTTATGCTGGTTCTGCTCATATCCGCAATTCTGTTTATAGCCGGTGCGTTTTCACATTCGGGCACGCTGAAGAAAATGGGAACGGGCGGTTTCGTCGGTGCGGGACTTGGTTTTCTGGTGTATGCTGCAACGCCGTTCATCGTCGGGCTTTTAAAATCTATGGCGCAGAGCTTCAAATAATGGAAGGAGGTGGTAGACGTGAAAAAAGTGACAAACAAGGTAAAAGCAGCATTGTACGGAGCAATAACGTCGATGATGATTCCCGTTTATGCATATGCCAATAGCAATAGTTCCAGTATTCCCGATACTGATCCGAACGATTTGGGCGGCAAAATAATATCCACAATTAATCTATTTTTGTTGCCAATAGGAGCGGGTTTGATATTCATATCTGTTGCGATTATAGCTGTAAAGCTCATAATGCAGCATTCAAAGGTGCAGGAAAGGGCGGAAACGCTCGCAGGCCTCGGATGGCTTGCAGCTGGTGCACTGCTGCTAGGTGGTGCGTCACTTGTTGCCGGATTATACTACCATTTAGCAAGCAATTTTAAGTGATTAAAATTCTTAAAACGGGCTGTACCTTTCGATACAGCCCGTTCCAAGGAGGTGATGAAAATCAGGCTGTTTACAGTACCATTCGAGTTCCCGCATGAAGAAAAACTGTTCTGGAACATGTCAGGCAGGCAGTTGGGATATGCCGGGGCAGCTCTTCTGGTTGCTGGAGTGTTCATCACCAGACTGTCCGTTTCCGTTAAACTGCTTGTGTTTATACCATCGGTTATAATTCTTGCTATGTGTGCGTTTTTGAAGATCGGCAACATGTACTTCGACAGGTTCATGATTGTCTTTTTAAAGTACTGTTTTAGAAAGAAAAAGTACATATACGGGAGGTGATTGATTGTATATACTGATTTCCGTTATATTCGTCATATTGACGATTGCAACCATAGTCGGCACATGGCTGTATTTGCATATGCAGGATAAAAAGTTATCATCCCGCAGTTCATATTCAAACAGCCAGCGCAGGAGCAGAAAAGAGCGCGCCACGGAACGCAGCAGTAAAAATACGCTGAAAAACATTTGGGATATCGAGGATATAAGGGATGGGCTCATATACCTGAAGAACGGCATGTATGCCGCTGTGGTGCAGTTAGGCTCCATTGACATCAGGCTGCTGTCCGAGAGCGAACAGGAGATGATAGAAAATATTCTCATACGTACTGCTTTGTCGTTTACGGACAGCGTACAGTTTATAGCAGTCACCGAAAAGGCCGATGCCGAAAGTGTGATAAATGCCATTTACGATAATATATCGTCCGATGATACGGTGCTCAACGTGAAAAGCTTTGGGGCTGAAATGATAGAGCATCTGAGAGCCTTGTCGCGGGACAGAAGCGTATATACAAGAAGGAACTATGTCGTGTTGGGGTATTATGGGCCGTTTGAGAAGGTGCATGAGGAACTTTCGAGAAGGTGTGCAATTTTAATTAATGAGATGAATTCTGCAAGGATAAGCGCAAGAAGATTGGATTCTGAAGAGTTGTTGGATTTTGTTTACAGATTTTTGAATAGAAACAGCAATGCAAAACCTTCGGAAATGGTACAAAAAGGCGGTCTTGAGTTGTATGTTACCGGGCCAATTTTGAACAATAGAAGGGAGGACGAAATGCTTGCAGCGATTGAAGATAAGAATGAGGATACAGAATCTAAAGATGAACTCAAAAAGTAAGCAGCCGGAAGATGACGGCAGATTTGATAGAAATGTTCTTGAGATAAGAGATTTGCTGACACCTGATGGATTTGAGGAAACAAAGGATTATATATATCTGGGAGCGGAGAAGTACGTACGCACGTTTGTTGTAAGTGTTTGGCCGCGCGAAATACACGTCGGCTGGTTTGACGACATATTCTCGTTGGGCGATATAGACCTTTCGATATACGTCGATCCTGTACCCGACCGGATAGTTGCGAAAAAACTCAGGGACAGGCTCATCTCCGTCATGACGGAGCTGTACAGAAAAGAGAAAGATGGCGATATCAGCTATGTTCCGCAGCTTATGGCCATGAAAGATGACCTTGAACGGGAATTAACGGATGTGCAGACAAACAGAGATAAAATGTTTTATGTCACTGCAATAATTACTTTGAAAGCGTCGAACCTTGAAGAGCTGGAAAACAAAACGAACATGCTGGAAGATATATTTGCAAGGAAGGCTGCCCGCATAAGAGTGGCGACGTTTATGCAGGCGGAAGGTTTTAAAGGCTCTCTTCCCATGTGTAAGCCGGCTCTTCAGATGTACGAGAGAAATATCACAACGGGAGGTGTGGCTTCTCTTTTTCCTATTTCAAACCCGGATTTAACTCATCCCGACGGCATACTTCTGGGACGCAACTATTTTACGGGCGCGCCGGTTTTTATAAACAACTTTGCCGTACCTTATTATTTGAACAACCAACATATAGCAATATTCGGCATTCCCGGTGCTGGGAAATCTGTGGCTGTAAAGCACATACTCTTTTCATATATCCTTATCGGGAAAAAAGTGGTGGTTATAGACCCAGAAAAAGAGTACAGGAAACTGATAGAGGGACTGGGTGGAGAATACATCGAAATAAAATCGGGTGTCGAGGCCGGAATGAATCCCTTTGACCTTGAGGTTGATGTGGATGAGTACGGGAACGAAACGGTGGATATACAATCGAAAGTGTCTGAAATAAAAGGGCTGCTCGGTGCAATATCAAGAAACTTCAACGGGCGTCCGCTGAACGCATTGGAACTTGTGGCAGTTGAGCAATCCATTCTTGAACTTTACAAAGAGAGAAACATAACGTCCAACCCGGAAAGCCTGTACGAAGAGGGCGGCAGAAAAATTGGAAAGGACAAATATGCAATAGGAAAGGTCAAAAAAAGGATGCCAACTCTTTCAGACCTGAGAAAAAAGCTGGCCGAAAAGAAAAATTCACAGGAACTTGCGGAAATACTCATTCCGTTCACGAGAGGCCATTCCATGGGCATGTTTGACTGCGAAACGTCAATAGATACGAAGAGCCACATTATAGGTTTTTCGTTTTTTGATATAAAAGATGAGTTCACAAAGTTTTATGCAACATACGTGCTCTTGGCATGGATATGGCAGAACTTTGTGCAGCGTCAAAGAGATATAGACAAAATTGTGGCGAATGACGAAGCATGGATGTTTGTAAAGTATCCCGAAGCTGCCCAGTTTTTAAACGACCTTGCAAGGCGCGGCAGAAAGCATCACACGGCTCTCATAGTGTCAAGCCAGTTTATAGATGAATTTCTGGAAAATGAAAACGGACAGGCGGTGATAAAGTCCTGCGCCACGAACATTTTGATGAGGCAGCACCCGGCTTCAGTGGATAAGACGGTTGAGTTCTTCCATCTTTCGTCGGGAACAAAAAACCTTCTTGAGTCTTTCAGTCAGGGTGAATGCATACTTTCGCTCAATGGAAACGTGACCGCAATAAAGGTCACGCCCATAGCTTGTGAATGGCCCTATATAACTACATGAGGGGAGGTGAAAGTCATAGCTAAAAAGCTGTATTCAAGGCTGTTGACGCTCTTTTTGATATTTATGACGGTGCCGACATACGTGCTGGCTTCCACCACTTCTGCTGTGGATATCGTTGATAAGGAGCAGGGAAGTATATTTGAAAAGGCTATAGCCGAATTGATAGCCGGTGCGGTGAATGCAGTGATGGGTGCGTTGAGCAAATATGCCGGAATAAAAACCCTGGATGAAGTGATATTCAATGCGGGACATGCACCCGACAGCCAGATGCCGTTCAAAGACAGCATGTGGATTACCATGACGGATATGTACAGGTTCATGGAGATTATAGGAGAGGCATTGATCGTTGTCGCGGTTGCGGTGGCCGCATACAAGTTCATACGTGCTGCTACCAATCCCCGGGCAAGGCAGGATGCACAGGAGACACTGTTCCGAATTGCTGCATTCGGGCTTTTTGTGCTGATCACGCCCATAGTCTTCAAGGTGCTGCTTTATATCAACAATGCAATAGTTAGTTTTATTTACACCTCGCTTAAATTTAACAACACCGATTCAAAAATTGAGGCGATACTCGGATACAGCGGTATATTGAGCAAAATTCAGACAGGAAGCGCAATCGTCACGGCTATCGTGATTTTAATGTTTGCATACCTCAACTTCAGAATAGCGATGCTGTTCATTGTGCGAATGTTCAACATGGCGGTGTTTTATATTTTTACCCCGATTGCGGCAATACTGTGGGCGATCAACAGAAACATAAATGCGTTCGGCATATGGCTCGGCGAACTGCTGACCAATATATTCACGCAGGCGTTCTATGCTTTCGTGTTTGCGGTGTATGTGGAACTGGTGAACGGCAGCATGGTCATAACTCCGGGGGTTCAGGCTGCACCTTCGGCCGGTGGAGGAGGTGGTGTAAGCATCATACCGGGCCAGGGCTCCGATAACTGGTTTTACCCGCTTGTATGGGCATTGACCGTTATACCAATAGCCGAAGCGTTGAGAAATTCTCTTCAGGGCTTTATCACAAGACTTGCTGGTGTTAATGAAGCGGGAATCGCAGGGAAGGCAATGAACCTGTTAGGATTAGGCGGACTGGTTTCGAGCGTTCAGGCGATATCAGCACAGTATCGTCCAATCGGGAAAGGTGGAATTGCAGGTTCGGTTTTCAACGGCGGCACTTCCACAGTGAAAACGCAGACGAGCACCACATCATCCGCAGGGACTGGTTCGGCTGGCAGTTCAACAACAGCGGGAGAAAGTGCAGCAATATCGGGTACTCGGATGTCACCGATGAACAAAACGGATAATTTGTCCTATGACATCGGTTCTTCCGCTTCTCCAACCGGCAGTATGACTGCAGGCTATTCCCCTGACTTCAACACAGTTTACAATGCTGCCGCACGGACTGACGGCTTTGCAGGTGCTGCAGCAGGCAGCGTTGCAGTTGATGCTTCGGTAGACGGCAGACCTATCCACGCTTCGATGGTTATGCCCAAATCGGTATCACCAATCACCGGCACGAGCAGGCATACAGGAGGCGGTGTGCTTGCAAACGTCGATATGCCAAACACTTATCCGTCAACAGCAAACATTTCGGCGATGCCGCCTCAAACCATATCGATGTCCGCAGACGCAAGCAAGGCTACCGGCGGGAGAGCGATAGCAAACCCGTCCGAATCCCTTATAGACGCGCTGAATTTCGGGCAAAAAATGGGTTACTATACCGAAAAGATGGGAACGGCCATAGGCGGGCTCGGTGCTATGGCCGACGGGCCGGAGGGCATAAACGTTGTGAGAAATGCGGCGCATACGGCAGGAAGCGCGGTCAAATTCGTTGCCGGTACCGCAGCTTCGCTGTACCAGGTCGGCAAGCAGGCCAGGCAAAACAAAATGACGTTGGGCGAAACCGTGAAGCAGATGACCGGCGCTAAAAGCGGTGTACGAGGTCTCGGAAGGATAGTCAGCCTCAATGCGTCCAATGCTTTCTCGGGTACGGCAAGAGTTGAACAGAAGCTTCAAAGCTACGGTGTGATGGGAAACGGTAGAAGCAGCGTGAACACGAGCATCGACGGCATGAGATGGAAGTAGGAGGGTTCAAATCCCTCCTACTTTTTTTGAAATCGAGGTGATGAATTTGAATCAAAAAGAGTGGATAAAGAACTATATAAAGAAAAGGATATGGAGCGTCATATGGAGAGCAATAGCGCCTTATATAGGGATTATCGTCGGTATAGCCGGAGTGATTATTATATTCTATGTCCTCATCGGCGCTGTATATATTCAGTTTACGGGAGCATGGACGTTAACCGGCTTGCATCCGTCGCCGGACGACGCTAAGATAATGAACTGGTGTAAAGAAGCTGCAGATAAATATAATGTATCCGATATTTGGTATCGACCAGAAAACGGCTCTTATCAAAAAGGGGATAGATTAATGGACTACTACGGACGGGATAAAGCACTTATACTTACATGGGGCATGATTTATTCCGGTGCTACATATCACAACGTATCTTTGCACAAAGAGATAACAAAGGAGCTTATCGATGAAATTGCAAAAGATTGGCATCCAACTTTTAAGTATGTGGGTTATACACTTAAATTTCAGCAGTTGCTGCCGGAAACAGATGAAAATGGTCGTTTAGTAAGGGATGAAAACGGCAATGTAAAGAAAAAGTGGCACGAGTTTATCGAGACCCGGTATGTACTTGAAGAGGCCGATACCATATTCGGGCATTTCAGGTATTCGTACAAAAAAGAAAAACGCACATTTTCACCTGAGAACAAGGGTGAAGAACTCATATGCACGGATACCAGGCTGGAAGGCCAACCGTACGAGAGGCTTGATAACTACATAAAAGAGAAATTCAAGATAGGAGAAAGCAGCGTTGATTACCAGCGCTATGCAATTATAGAAGCAGGAAAGGGCTACGACAACAAGGAACAGAGAATGGAGTGGGGAATGTCGCAGGGATTCAATTTGGGAGATTTCGTGTCGTCTGCAACGATCCCTCCGGAGTTGATACCGCTCATACAGGAGGTGAGCCGGAAGTACGGGATACCCGCGTGGTTCATAACGGGGATCATACAGACGGAGAGCAGCTTTAACCCGATGGCAATAAATACATCGTCGGGAGCGCTGGGACTTATGCAGGTGATGCCGGATAACTGGAAATACTATGCTCCTCGTTTGGGCTACGATGTGAATGCTGACATGTTCAATCCCAGAGCCCAACTGGATGTCGGCACGTATCTGTTGAAGAGCTATCTCGGGGACAACATAGATTGGTCTGGTGACTGGAAGGAGCAAACTTTGAAGGCGCTGGCTGTATTCGGAGGATACGGCACGGACACGGAAAGTTGCAGAGTGGAATACGCGGAACCCAAGGTGTGGGCTTTCGCAGAGTCATTCAGATTAAGCATGACGGATGACGGTAAAATAGTCACGGTGTGGCCTTTGGACGGATATCATGACTTATCGTCGCCATTCGGCATTAGAACTGACCCAATAACGGGAAAAGTACTGGAAGATCACAAAGGCATAGATATACCTGCCCCGATGGGCACACCAGTACACGCCGTTGCCTCCGGACAGGTGGTTGTGGCGGGGCCGGTGAGCGGTTACGGCAACCACGTCGTTGTTATACGCGATATGACGCACGACTACCTTTACGGACATATGAGCAAGATGTTTGTCCACAAAGGCGAGATGGTGAAAGCAGGCGATGTGATAGGCGCAGTTGGGTCGGAAGGACGTTCCACCGGTCCACATCTGCATTTAGGCATCAGCAACGGCGACTGGACGAAGGGCAACTGGATTGACCCGATGCTGGTGCTGCACGGGAATTAAATTCAAGAAAATGTTTTAACTGTATGGTATAATATGCTGCGAGGTGGTGTTATTATGAACAACAAGTTTGAGGAATTCCTCAGCTACCTTGCAGCTTTTTTTGTATATATGCTGAGCAAATTGATGAATTTATGTGAAATGATTGCAGTGTTCACTTTGAGTGCATTAGCGATAATGTTCACACCGATCTTGGCTCTATTGTTTTGGGTTGTGTGTATTTTTGGAGGTATACTACTGCTGATAGCAGGTATAACACTTGTACTGGATTATCCAGTGTTTTTAGAATTTGTGGGAAATGTGAGTACAGGCTTGAAGTACTTATGGCTTGCCATAAAAATTGAGGTATTACCGCACTTTTTTAGCGCAATATCGTATATTGCACATCATCCGCTGCTGGCATTGTATGTTTCCATAGTATTAGCATGGGTGGTTAAGGAGTTGTTAGAGGACATTGCAATTGAGATCAAGGAAAAACAACAAGAGATAATCAGCTGGAGGATGAAAAAACAGTCAAGGCAGCAGCAGACTCAGCAGCAGAGCAAAAAACAGCAGGATACCGACGATGAAGCCGACGAGGGCTGGGCATCTTTTTTGAAAGCACCGTACACTGTTTGGTATCCTCCAAAAGATAAAGAAAAAAAGAAATAAATGGCGGTACGGAGCCAAATAGGCTCTGCACCGCTTTTTTGTTGGCTGAATTCAATCGTAGCAGAAAGGATGGGAGCATGTACAGAATAGTTGTCAAAGGACATCCGGTCCCGAAAGGGAGGCCGAGATTTTCAAGATTCGGCCGCATATATACGCCGAGAAGAACCAAAGAATACGAAGAGTACATCGGGTGGATTGCGAGAAGCATCATCAAATCGCCGATAAAGGGAAAAGTCGGCATGCATCTGGATATATACATGAAAGGTAGCGCTGACATAGATAATATCGCGAAGGCAGTGGCGGATTCTTTAAACGGGATTGCATATATAGACGACAGGCAAATTGTTCACCTCGAAACAAAGCGTATGCCCTGTGCGTCATCGGAGGACGAAAGGGTGGAAATAACTCTGTGGGAAGAAGACAACATTAAAAAAGCAGAGGGAGATGGAGAACGATGATACTCATATATACAGGCGTGCAGGAATTCGACATAAAGCTCAACAGTATTCTGCCGGACTCCCGCACTGCATACTACAGCGAGTACCTGCTTCAGGAGAAGGATGCCGATACCGTTGTAATGTCGACAGTTGTGGACGTCGGAATGCCGTTCAAGGACTTTCTGTTTTCCCTGCGAAAACAGGACAAACGTGTTATACTGTGGGTGCACGACGAAGAGTACATCAAGTATGCATTGGCGCTGGGAATATACGACCTGCTGTTCGATCCTCTGACGCCGGAGATGGCAGCGGAGGTTGTGAACAGGCCAAAAAAATTTTCGGACGTTGCACATCTGTTCCTGAACGCCGGGGGGAGGGTGGAGTTCAGTGATGCGGGATTCAACAACATGGATGCAGCGATGAAACAGGTGGAAGGCCTGCTGCGTCTTTTGGGAGGAAAAATGCAGGACAATCTGAATGACGCTCTTGTGGAGCTGGAGCAGGCCGTTGTCAAAAATTTTGCAGAAATAGGATAGAAGGGAGATGCTTATGAGTATCGATTGGGATAAAGAAGAGTATTACGAAGGCGGCTTTGATGATGATTATGATGAGGACGATTTTGATGAGGATGACAAAATCAGCTTCAACAAAGATATGCCGCAAAACCTGATAAGGCCTTACTCGGAGACGACGAACAAGCTGATCGTGCTCATGACGAATGTGGATGGTTACGACGCTGACCGGATCGCGCACATCTTAAAGCGCGACCCGGTAGATGTGCTGAGGCATATACTGGAGATGAAGGCGGACGGCACGTTCGACAGGTACCATGAGGAAATGATGGCGTATGATGGGTTGTACCGGTACCAGATGCTGAAAAAGCTGGAAAAGCTGAAGAAAGTCCAAAAGCAGCAGGGAGGGTAGAAGCCTGAAGAAAGAAGGTGTTATTATTGTAGAGCTTTGGCTTGCAGTAGCAATTTCTGCGGTAATTCTGGATTTGCTAACCAGCAATATTTTTTTTGTGTTCTTTTCAGTCGGCGGAATAGTAGCTATTGCTGCGGATTTGTCGGATTATCTTTTTTGTCGCAGTTGCTTTACAGAATTCCGGGCGGGAAAGCCCACGGGTTCACTCGTGGGATGAAAGCCCGGTTGCTATTTTGAAGGCCGCTTTTGCGGCCTTTTTTTATGCGCAGGGAAAATGAAAGGAGGTGCAACGATGGAGCAGACAATAACCCTGAAACTGAAGCTGTACAACCCGACAAAGGATAAGCAGAAAATGTATCAGACGATGGCAGACAGGGTCACGGATTTTGCAAACAGATACCTGTTCCTCGATAAAAAGAGCAGACCGAAGACATCAAAGGAAGCGAAGCAGTATTCCGAACCGCTGCCGGCTGCCGTGCTCAATCAGGCCATCAGGGATATAAAAGCAGCAAAGAATGCAAAAAAATTTAAAAGGCTGTGGCCGAACTTTAACAATCAGAGCTTCAGGGTAGAAAAGGAGAGCACCAAAGACGGGGAAACAGTGTGGAAGGTGTCGTTTCCCACATTTGAGAAGAGGATCGGCGTGCCGGTGGAAGTGAACAGGCACCATGCCAACTTTCTTGAAAAGCTCCTGACGGGTGAAGCAAAACAGGGAAGCGCAAAGCTGGTGAAGCAGAGGGGCAAGTGGTACGTCATGCTGAGCATGACACTGCATATCGAAGAGAAGGCAAAAGAGGAAGAAAAGATAATGGGTATAGATTTGGGACTGATAGACCTGCTTGTTGCGAATGTGAACGGGCAGACATTGTTCTTCCACGGCGGCAGGGTGGCATACATGCGAAGGCGCTATCAGAGTCTGCGGAGCAGACTTCAGAAGGTCGGAGCATACAGGACGCTCAAGAGAACAGGCGATAAGGAGCACCGCGTCATAACGGACATAAACCATAAAATAGCCAAGAAGGTGGTGGAGTTTGCAGTGAAGCACGGGGTGACGAAGATAAGGATGGAGGATTTGAGCGGTGCAAGGTGGACGATGGAGCAGAGAACGGAACAGAGGAAGGACGGCGGGAGAAGCCTTCAGAGCTGGGCATTCTACCAGCTTCAGCAGTTCATAGAGTACAAGGCAGCGCTGCACGGCATAAGTGTGGAGTACGTGGTGGCGGACGGGACAAGCATGATATGCAGCGTGTGCGGCGAGAAGCTTTCATCGAGGCCGAAGGGAAGGATGTTCACGTGTCCGAACTGTGGAAGCACAAGGCACATAGATGCGAATGCAGCGAAGAACATAGCGGATGCGGTGAGCGGGATAGCAATATAGTCCTGGCTGCACGGCAACAGTGCAGCTGCTCCTGCGGGTGGGCGGCGGGGGTCCGCCGAACCGCGGTGGGACGGGCTGGTTGACACAGCCCAGAGGGTGAGCGGATGAGAGCCGGCAGAAATGCACGGCTGGACGCAAATCCCAACCGGAACCGGGCGTGATCCCCGAAAGGGGCACGGAACTCCCGGGGATGACCACCAATGAGGCATGGGAGGAATCCCATGACTTCAGTCGTGGGAGGATGTCAAGGTCGTGCTTTTTTTTATTGGGCGCGTATAAACGCGTACTAAAAAACAAAAGGAGTGGTGTTATGGGCAAACTGTTCGGAAGAACAGACACGAAGAAGAAGGAGGTGAAAGACGTGGATAGGACATGGTTTGGTAGGATGGTGAAGAACGTGCACAACAACAGGGGCTTCACGCTGGTTGAGCTGCTGGTTGTTGTGGCGATCATAGCTATCCTTGCAGCGGTGCTGGTGCCGAGATTACTGGGCTACACCGACAGGGCACGTCAGGCAAGGGCGATGAGCGACCTGGGCACGATGAAAACCGTCATCGAGACCTACACGGCAGATCAGGGTCAGGGCGTGTATCCGTCGATAAAGACAACCGATCAAAACTACGTCGGTACGATACTGAAGAACGGCGGCATCAACTGGACAGGCGATACAAATGGTGTCAAGGACCCATGGGGTTATCCGTACTACTATACTGTTTCAGCACCTGATACTAACGGCAACGTGCACTACATCATCGTATCACCCGGCAAGGACGGCAAGCTCGGCTCTACTGACGACGTATACACCACTGACAGCGTGCAGCCAACCGTTGGACAGGCCGATACAGCCACGTTTACAGATTTGGCAGCCACACCACCGACAGCAGCAGCTTCCGCACAATAATAGTTTTTAAAGCAAGGCAGGGATTCTACCCTGCCTTTTGCTTTTTTCATGAACAGCATTTTGCTTATGGACATGGATGTCCTGTTTCTGCAAATTTGATTGAAAGGATGGGGTATTTATGAAAATGATTGATGTATCTCTTCTTAAAGAACACCCGAGGAACAATGAGCTTTTTGACGATATCGAGGGCGAACGTTGGAATGAGTTTGTGGAGAGCATTAGGACGAGCGGGATAATCGTGCCTTTAATAATTACGCAGAATTACATTGTGGTATCCGGCAACCAGAGATTAAGAGCAGCGAAGGAAATCGGTATGAAAGAAGTTCCGTGCGAAGTCAGAACGTATGAGAACAAGGACGGACTTTCAAAAGAAGATTGGATACTGAAAGACCTGATTGAGACGAACTTAAGACAGCGCGGCATTGGCAATTTGAACCCGATGAAAACAGCAAGGTGCATTCTGGAGCTTGAAAGGATATACGGAATTAAGAGGGGAGGATACAGAGAAAATTTACAGAATTTAGGTGGTCAAAGTGCGGCAGCCGCACTTTCATATCCTAAAAATTTACAGCAAGAAATAATTGGAGACATGGGAATAAGCAAAAGGCGCTATCATGAACTCAAAAAACTCAACGATTTAATCCCCGAACTTCAGACGCTTGTGGAATCCGGTAAGCTTTCGTCAACAGCAGGCACGCAGCTTGCATATCTGGAACCGGAGCAGCAGAGGGAGCTTTATGAAGCTCTGGGCGAGCAGATAGGAAGCTTGAAACGAAGCGAGATAGAGAACATACGGAAGGACGTGGAGAAATACAAGAAACAGGTCGATGAGCTTGCAAAGCAGCTTCTTGATGCGGAAAAAGAAAAGAAGCAGCTGGAGTATATGCAGAAAAAACTTGAAGAGCAGCTCAAGAACGTCAAACCTGAAATCATAGAGAAACAGCCGGACGATTACATCTTCCTCAAAAAGAGCGTTGCAAACATATCGCAGCAGCTCGAACAGCAAACAGCAAAATTAAAACAGCTGGAAGAGGAAAAGGAAAAACTTGAGAAGGAACGCACAGAGTACGCGAAAGCTCTGCAGGAGCTTAAAGAAGCCAACAAAAAGCTGCAGGAACAGAAAGAAAGAGCCGAAAAGCAGGTTGCAGATATGACGATTGCCGAAATACAGGCGAAGAACAAACACAAGGTGAGACAGGCTCTATCGCTTCTGGTTGGCGAGATAAACAGAAGGACGGCGGAAATAAAACTCATGATGGAGGCAGATATTGCAAACCTTGAAGACCCGGAAATAGGCAACTGGATACAGAAGACAATAGATGCGCTCAATGAGTCCATAGAGGAGCTGGAGCGCTGGAACTACACAAAGGAGGGAAGAATCTATGATGCCGCAAGATACTCCGTCAGCTGAACTCATCGAGACCTTTCTCAATCCCGAGTCAGCAGTATTCAAAAAGGCAAAAAGAGCGGTGGAAATCGAAATGAACATCGCATTCGAGGTGTTCATGGCAGAACAGTACTCAAGAATACATTATTCCGATCTTATGGAGGATGTGCCGGAAGAGCTGGCATCGAAGGACAGGCTTGTGAGCTGGCTGAACGACTACCGCCGCGGCAAAATAGTCCGTCCGGGATTAATCACTCTGTACAAAAACAACAATCCCGGCCACTTTCAGGACGGCATATGGCAGGCAAGGTATTTCTGCCTTTTCGTCAAGTACCTCAAGGAAATGCTGACGAACCAGCAGTACGTCAGAAACAAAAAGATAGCTGAGAATTTTGCGCTGTCGTTTGCAAATTCGGATTGGTACTGGAGCGCCGTCGGAATATCATCGCTCAAACTCCTGGAGAATTTATACAAGCAGAATGCCCTTCAGACGAGCATTGCAAAAGCGTATATACGGCAGACCCTCATAGCAAGGGAACTGCTGAACAGCGTGGGAAAGATTATCGGCAGGTCAACCAAAAACCACGATGCGTATGAAATGAAGGACATTCTGCCGCAAATTGTCGAAAAAAGCTTCAAGCAGCAGTTGAAATGCTCATTCGATATTTTCGCAAACAACAAAGAGTACCTGATATACAGAAAGTACGTGAGGGAAATATACGGGACACTGCAGACAATTTATCTGACACCGAACGCATCCGAAAAGTTCCTGCCGGAAGGGAAAAGAGGCAGTCCGATATGAGAAACCTGTTGAAAAATGAAGAAGGCTTTTCGTTCATAAACGCGTTAACGGCAACATCCATCGTTGTTCTGTGTGTATTGTTTCTTTCTTCCATGATCACGTACGGCACGCGCATGAACAGGTTGGCGGTGAACAGGACAAAAGCATTGTTTCTGGCGCAGGAGGAGCTCGACACAATCCTTTCACAAAAGCCTGCGCCCGTGATGATGGAAAGCTCCGTTCCCATTCCGGGTTATCCCGGTTTTTACCGAAGCATTAAGGTCAGAGAAACGGCATACGGCAGTATAGAAATAACCGTCACCATATCATTTCCCAACGGAAACCTGTCGCTGACAGTCGAACGGTCAGAATAAGGCGGTGTATGAAATGCTTAATGAAAAAGGATTCACTTTGATTGAAACAATTTTTTCGGCGTTGTTGGGCACAATCGTCTTTCTGGGCATGTTTCAGATATTCAGCATATCGATGGTTGCTTTCAGCAGGCAGAATGGACTTAACAGCACAACCAATGACATGGCAAGGTTTTTGTATGTTTTTTCGTGCGATATTCACGGCGCGGACAGCGTATCGGTCACGGGACACAGCAGAGTTGTAATCTTCAAAAACGGCTCCTTTATAAACTATACATACTGCGGCAACACAATAGCGAGAAACGGCAAACCCGCAATCAAAAATCTTTCTTACGCTTATTTCAGTCAAACACCCGCGTATTCCGGAAGTGGCCGTGTGGTGTACGTTCTGATTGTTAAAAATTCGGAGATGATGGAGACCGGTGCATATGCAGAATAAAGGATATGCTATGGGGATAGTCCTGATTCTCGTGGCCGTGCTTGTTTTGACAGCCGGCACCTTCATAACAAACGTAAATTACGCCGTGAAAAATGAGGCAAACATGGAAAAGTCGATGAGAGCGCATTACGCCGCTGTAACCGGCATAGAACGTGCAGAAGCTTTTTTGTCTTGCAGCAGCATTAATTTGCCCGTAGGAAAAGTGGTTGAAATAAAACAAGTTGAAGGGAACACGGCGGACGGCGGATTTGTAAAGCGCGTCACGGTTCAATGTTTAAAAAAGAAAGGGAGAAATATTACGGTATTGATAACTTCTCAAGGGTGTTATGGCGGTGTTTTTAAGACAGAAAAAGCGACGGTAGCGTTTCAGAAATAGGATGATATGAAACTTTCATGCCTTAATAATTTTCAAAAATATTTAAAGAGGAGTGATTTCGGATGAAAAGCAGGTTAAAAAAGATAATATTATATGCGTTAATTATGGTTTTTGCGATGTTTGCCCTTGTACAGACGGTGCCAAGCATACACGCATCAACGACAAAGGGGTTTATATTCGCCAGCGCAGGTCCGGATGGAAAATTCGGAACAGATGATGATGTATATATAACAGAAACAGGTAATGTGATGCAAGGAAGGGTAGACCCAACTGGTGGGGTACTGTCTTCAGTTAAATTGTCCGAAACCTCGTCTGAAAACAAAAACAATAACTCATTACAGTTTAGAATAAGTGCGGGAAACTATAGTTCTTCAGTTTTGAAAAAAGATGGAACAGTTTGGAGTTGCGGATATAACTATTACGGCCAGCTAGGCGATGGCACAACGACAGATAGACTTATCTCCGTGCAAGCAAAGGACTTAACTAATGCGACAATGATAAGTGCAGGAGGTTATCATACAGTAGCTTTAAAGAGTGATGGTACAGTTTGGACTTGGGGACGTAACAATTATGGCCAGATAGGAGACGGGACAACAACAAATCGATATACTCCCGTACAGGTACAGGGACTGACCGATGTGGTGGCAATAAGTGCAGGAGAGTATTATACAGTAGTTTTAAAGAGCGATGGTACAGTTTGGACTTGGGGACGTAACAATTATGGCCAGATAGGAGACGGGACAACAACAAATCGATATACTCCCGTACAGGTACAGGGA
>NZ_FQVH01000022.1:22123-26269 GCF_900129075.1 Caldanaerobius fijiensis DSM 17918 | reverse complement strand
AAGAAAGACGGAACAGTATGGGCTTGGGGTAATAACTATTACGGCGAGTTAGGTGATGGTACAACAACAAATCGATATACTCCCGTACAGGTACAAGGACTGACTGATGTGGTGGCAATAAGTGCAGGGTATGATTTTTCATTAGCATTAAAACGTAACGGAACAATTTGGGCTTGGGGCGATGGCTATGGCGGTGAGTTAGGAGATGGAACAACAATAGACCAATATACTCCCGTACAGGTACAAGGACTGACCGATGTGGTGGCAATAAGTGCAGGGTACAGTCATTCACTAGCTCTTAAGAAAGACGGAACAGTATGGGCTTGGGGATATAACTATTACGGTGAGTTAGGTGATGGTACAACAACAGAACGACATACCCCCGTGCAGGTACAAAATTTAACAAATGTGATAGCAATAGATGCGGGAAATGAATTCACTCTGGCGTTGAAAAGTGATGGAACTGTTTGGGGATGGGGATACAATGAAGATGGTGAATTGGGCGATGGCACAACAATAGACAGGTATACGCCTGTGCAAATGCAAATATCGGGAATGTGATTTTATAGAGTCGCTGCGGGAAGACTCATCTCCTTTAGGGGATGGGAGAAGTCACAGAAACGATATTTCAGGAAGGAAGTGAAAAATTTGTCGAATAGATTCATGAGATGGATAAAAGACAATAAAGGATTTATATTGCAAGAATTGCTTGTAGCTGTAGCAATTATAGCCGTACTAGCAGCGATATTATTGCCGCGATTGCTAGGTTATACCGATAGGGCAAGACAAGCAAGAATGAGGACAGATTTAAAGACTATGGCAACAGTAGTAACAGCATATGCTGCGGATGAGGGTAAAGGACAGTATCCGATAAGCAGTAATGATTCTACAATATCCAATTCAATAGCAGCCATACTGCAATCTCGCGGTATTAAATGGACGGGCGATGCAAACGGCATAAAAGACCCATGGGGGAACCCATATTTGTATAAACAAACCGTAATACAAGAGACATCTTCTACAACGGATAACAGCAATAATAATCGTTACATCGTAACCATAGATTATATAAAACAGCATGGATATTATATGAACATGAACGGAAGTGATACTTATACACTAACATTTGAATTGCCTTTATCAGTAGGCAACGTCAATGTAATATCTAATTATCCGGCTACAGATATGGCCACAGGTAATACTGTGAACAGTATGGATTTAATGGTAAATAATATAAACGGCTCTAACTATTTAAAATTAACGATAACGTATATGAAAGATAATCAGACAAATATTACGTCGTTAATGCTATTATCAACAGATACGGCTCAATCTATGTTTTTCTTAAATCCGAAACCAGACACTTATTTATCCTTTGATAAAAATGTATTGAATTATATAGTATCACCATAAATGAGAGAAATGTAAAAAAATATGAAGTCAAAGGAATAACAAATGCAAAAAGTTGAACAATGGTTTAAATATAAAACATTAGTATTAATTAGTCCATCAAAGCACGGTTAAAAGCCGTGCTTTTTTTATTGGGCGCGTGCAAACGCGTACTAAAAGAAAGGAGTGGTGCTATGGTGAAGCTGTTCAGGAGAACAGACACAGAGAAGGAGGAGGTGAGAGATGTGGAGAAGACATGGTTCGGCAGAATGGTGAAGAACGTGCACAACAACAAAGGTTTTACTCTGGTTGAGCTTTTGGTTGTTGTGGCGATCATAGCCATCCTTGCAGCGGTGCTGGTGCCGAGGCTGTTGGGCTACACAGACAGAGCACGTCAGGCGAGAGCGATGAGCGACCTGGGCACGATGAAAACCGTCATCGAAACCTACACGGCAGACCAGGGCCAGGGCGTATATCCATCGTATAAGATTGCAGATGCGAACTATGTAGGAACGATACTGCAGAAGGGCGGAATCAACTGGCAGGATTCCACAAAGGACGGCATCAAAGATCCGTGGGGCTATCCATATTATTATGTAACTGCGATAGGCAGTGATAACAATGTCCACTATATCATCATATCACCCGGCAAAGATGGCAAACTCAACACAGCTGACGACGTATACACAACTGACAGCGTACAGCCTACAGCAGGTCAGCCAGATTCAGCGACTTTTGCAGTGCTGACACAGACGCCCGATCCTAACAGCATTGCAGTATCTTCTAAGTGATGAGAAGGTGCGGAGCATTATCCGCACCTTTCTTTTTGTGAAAAGATTTCAGGATTTTGGTATAATTAAGAAAAACGAAAAGAGGAGAGTGTCTACAATAGATAGGATATTGAATATTTTTATCGGTACGGTTACTTGGTTGATAGAATTGCCATTTCTTGTAGGACAGCTCTTGTTTTGGCTGACAATGGCTTTAATAACAGGTACGATCATGTGCATAAGCTGGTGTGTAATAGCAGGTATCAGGTTTTTAAGACCCATATGGTTTTTGTTTGTTATATTTTTGATTGCAGTAGGTATGTTACATAAAGTTTCAATTTTCAGAAGCGTGGTAGTGTTTTTTAAACAGAACTCGGCATGGATTACGCATGACATGATATCGTGGAGTCATAGTGCAGCAACATATTTAGTACAACATCCTTTACTTGAAATTTATGTAATTTTGGTGATGTCGTATGCTGTTTTCATTGCATTTTCCGCAATATTTGGTATGCGGGGAAAAGAAAGTGATATGGAAGAAGATTTGCACAAAAGACAAGCGCCTTATCAGGTATGGTTGCCGAAAGAAAAGGAAAAAGAGAAAAAGTAGCGGCCGGGTTTTCCGGTTTATTTTTTTTTGGGAGGTGATTTGCATGTTGAAAGCGCTGAAAAAACGGATAAAGAGCAAAAGGGGCTTCACGCTGGTAGAGCTTTTGGTTGTTGTGGCGATCATAGCGATACTTGCAGCGGTGCTGGTGCCGAGATTCCTGACGTATACCGATAGGGCAAGGGAGGCAAGAGCAATGGCGGATATAAACGCAATAAGAACCGTTATAACGGCATACATGGCCGATGAAGGGAACGGACAGCCGCCGATAAACAGCAATGACCCCACGATACCGAACTCCATCGCAGCTGTGCTGCAGTCCCGCGGCATCAAATGGACGGGCGACGCAAGTGGTATAACGGACCCGTGGGGACGTCCGTACTACTATGAGCAGGTTATGAATACGATAGCGTTTAAACCTGTCAACAGCACTTTAAATGTGTTCAACACATATGTTCATGAGCAGAAGTTTTATCTGACGACGGCATGAGGCGCAGCCTTGTGCCGTTGTCTATATTCCTGCAAATATTTTTAGAATGGGACATGCATGTCCTGTTTGCAGAAAAAATTTTGCGAATTGCAGTGAGGAGGTGATTGGATAAAGAAGAAGATATGGCTGATAGGCTTAATATCGCTGCTGATGGTGGGTATGCTGGCGAGCGTGATACCGAAGCCGACAGCAGACACTCAAAGCGGCTTCATAGTGGCCAGCGCAGGGAAGGACGGACAGTTTGGAACAAGCGACGACATATATGTGACGGAAAAAGGAGATATGGTGAAAAGTGCGGTAGATACAGCAAAGTATGACATGACGAAAGCAGTGCCGTCAGGGATAAAAAAGAGCATTGGGAATATTGTTCGTGAACCACAGCCACTTCGTCAGCCCAACTCCGATGAGATACCGATACGAACGCCTGAAGAGCTTGCCAAGATAGGAGTGGACCCCAATTATTCGCTCAACGGCAAGTACATTCTCATGGCCAATTTGGATTTGTCGGGCTACAGCAACTGGATGCCGATAGGTGTTTTTGGTAATCCGTTCACAGGAACTTTCGACGGTAACGGGCTTGTAATCAAGAATTTAACGATAAACCGACCAACGAATGACTATCAGGCTTTGTTTGGCCGCACAAGTGGTGCCAAACTGATGAATATTAAACTGGAGAACGTCAACGTTACCGGTCACAACTACACCGGTGGTTTGGTGGGGTATAACTACTGCAGTACTATCACCAACTGCTACTCCACAGGCAGCGTAACAGGCAACGATCGTACCGGTGGGCTGGTGGGGGAGTTCTACTCTGACTTCAAGAGTAGTATCACCAACTGCTACTCCACAGGCAACGTAACAGGCAACAATTATACCGGCGGTCTGGTGGG
>NZ_FQVH01000022.1:0-22048 GCF_900129075.1 Caldanaerobius fijiensis DSM 17918 | reverse complement strand
GTAACAGGCAACAATTATACCGGCGGTCTGGTGGGGTGGAACAATGGGAGCACCATCACCAATAGCTACTCTACGGGCAAGGTGACAGGCAGCAGCTACACCGGCGGTCTAGTGGGGGGGTAACAGCCTTATCTGGAGCAATATTTACAAAAGTTACTGGGATACGCAGACGAGCGGCATGACCACATCAGATGGCGGCACGGGCGAGACGACAGCTCAAATGAAACAGCAGGCCACATTTGCAGGCTGGGACTTCACGAATGTGTGGGCTATAGACGAAGGGAAGTCGTATCCGTACTTGAGAACAAACGAGCAGATACCGCATCCCGGAACAAACTAATAGGTTTGATTGCGAAAGAGCACGGTTTTTTAGCCGTGCTCTTTTTTTATTGGGCGCACGAGAAGTGCGCACCAAAAGAAAGGAGTGGTGTTATGGGTAAGCTGTTCAGGAGAGCAGACACAGAGAAGAGGGAGGTGAAAGACGTGGAGAGGACATGGTTCGGGAGGATGGTGAAGAACGTGCACAACAACAAGGGCTTCACATTGGTGGAGCTGCTGGTTGTTGTGGCGATCATAGCTATCCTCGCAGCGGTGCTGGTGCCGAGGCTCTTGGGCTACACCGACAGGGCACGTCAGGCGAGGGCGATGAGCGATTTGGGCACGATGAAAACCGTCATTGAAACCTACACGGCAGACGAAGGACAGGGTGTGTATCCGTCAAAAGACAACACAACTGATAATTATGTAGGTAAGGTGTTGAAAGACGGCGGCATCAACTGGACAGGCGGTACAGACGGTATCAAGGACCCGTGGGGACATCCGTACTACTACGATCTTGTAAAGGATTCCAACGGCAATGTGACAGGCTATATCATCATATCTCCGGGCAAAGATGGCCAACCCAACAACTCCGATGACGTATATACAACCGACAGCGTACAGCCGACAGTTGGACAGCCCGCAACAACTATCGATCAGACATCAGCAGCAGCTTCCGCACAATAATAGTCGTTAAAGCAGAAGGCAGGGAGAAATCCCTGCCTTCCGCTTTTTCATGAACAGCATTTTGCTTATGGACATGGATGTTCTGTTTGGAGGCGGTTTTGTGGTTTACAGAGTAAAAACATATATTGCAGGCAAAGTACAATCATTTACAGTAGAAGCTGATAGTGAAAGGGAAGCCATAGAAAGAACATATGAAAAAACGGGTGCAGAACGTACGACAATATTAAGCGTCACACCTGCAGAGCGCGGAGTAAAAGATAAAAAGAAAAAGTCCGGCAGGGTAAAGCCGAAAGACCTTGAGCTTTTCTGCAGACAAATGAATGCGTTGATTTCTTCCGGTATAACCGTATTGGAAGCCATAGAGACGCTCTCGGACACAGAGAACAGACGGCTCAGGACGATTCTGAAGGAAGCTGCCGACAATATAAAAGCCGGTTTTTCGCTTTCGTCATCTCTGGGTGGCTATCCTGACGTGTTCGATACGGTGTTCATAAGCACGATACGTGCGGCAGAAGAATCCGGTTCGCTGGAAAGCGCACTCCTGTGGCTTGCAGACAACTACAAGAGGACGGATGACTTCAAAAGGAAGCTCAAGCAGGCTATAACGTACCCGTCAATCGTCGTTGCGTTTGCGATAATCGTAGCAGTCGGACTTTTCACGTTCGTTGTTCCGAAATTCGCACAGATGCTGACGCAGGGCGGGGTTAAAATTCCGCTTATCACTCAAATTATGCTGTATATATCCTCGCACTTCATGTACTTTGCAGCAGGCTTTCTCGGGTTAATATTCCTGCTTTTTGTGATTTTCAAGCTCTTAAAGAAGAATGAAAGGATATTTGCAAAAGTGGAGCTTAAAATGCTCGGCATACCCGTGATAGGAAGAATTTTCAGGCTTATGAATCTTGCAAAAATATTTTGGGTGTTGACGCTTCTCATTCAGGCAGGTATACGGTTGGATTATGCGCTTGAGATAGTGCAGAACCTGACGGGCTTTGTATCCCTGCGCCGGGAATTTGAAACAGCACGGTTGACGATAGAAAAAGGCGGAACCCTCTCTGCAGGATTGGCCGACTCGGAATGGATACCCCCTGCGGAGCTCAAGATGGTGACCGTCGGCGAACGATCCGGTAACCTTGAAAAGATGACCGAACAGGCAGCTTCATTGCTCGATAAGGAAACTGACGTGCTTCTGGAAAAGCTGCCCCCTCTGATTGAAACATTCACAACCATGCTTGTCGGCGTCGGCGTGCTGGTGATACTGCTCTCACTTTTCCTGCCGATGGTGTCCATGTATCAAACAATTAAATAGGAGGTGCTTTTATGAGACGTGAGATACTGAACATTCTGATAGAAAAGGGCATAATTTCAAAGAGCGATACCGAAGGCCTTATAGACCCCGAAAAGGAACTCATACGGGCAGGCAAGCTAACGTATGAGGATATAGCCAACGCAACGGCGGAATACTACAAGCTTCAGCGCGTGTACCTGGCTGCAGACGCAAAGCCTGCCGTGGAAATACCTGCGGAGCTTGCAAAGAAGTACAACGTGTTTCCGGTTAAAATCGAACAGAAAAAACTGTACCTTGCGGTGGCCGATCCATCGGACATAAATGCAACGGACAGCGTGAAGATAGCGACGGGCTTCGATATCGTGCCGGTTGTGGCAACGGCAAACGAAATAGAGCGTGCGGTGAAAAAGTGGTACGGACGTGAGATGCCCGATGTGGAAGTTACAAATGAAGAACCTGAAGAAGAAAATTCATTAGATGACCCCGATTCACCTGCGATAAGAATAGTGAGAGATATAATAGATGGTGCTCTGGCAGAAGGCGCAAGCGATATACACATAGAACCGCACAAAGAGGGCACGGATGTGAGGTACAGGATAGACGGCGTGCTGCAGAACATAATCAAGTATCCCAAAAATGTCCATTCTTCAATCGTATCGAGGATAAAGGTGATGGCAAGGCTCAACATAACCGAAAGAAGAGTACCGCAGGACGGCAGAATTATGATAAAGCAGCCGAGAGAAGCCGACCTTAGGGTATCAACGCTTCCAACGGTCTACGGTGAGAAGGTCGTAATAAGAATACTGGACAAAGAAAAAAAGATACCGACACCTGAAGCTCTTGGATATACGGGCACGGCACTAGAAAGAATTTCAAAAGCAATAAGAGCGCCTTACGGAATGATACTCCTGACAGGCCCTACGGGTTCAGGGAAAACAACTACGTTGTATTCCGTCTTATCACAAGTATATTCAAACGATATAAACATAATTACGGTGGAAGATCCGCCTGAGTATGAATTCCCAGGCATAAATCAAGTGCCGGTGAACACAAAGACAGGCCTTGATTTTGCAACGGCACTGCGCGCTATCCTGAGGCAGGACCCGGACGTGATAATGATAGGCGAGATACGCGACCATGAAACGGCAAAAATAGCCGTGCAGGCTGCCATGACGGGCCATCTGGTGCTGTCCACACTTCATACAAACGATGCAGCTTCTGCTCCGGTGCGTCTTTCCGATATGGGGGTTGAACCGTATCTTATAGCCTCGTCGCTTGTATGCATTGCAGCCCAGAGATTGGCAAGAAAAGTCTGCCCATACTGTGCGGAAGAATATACAGTTGATGCAGGTGATTCTGTGGGTGAAATTTTAAACCTGCAGGGTATGAAGGTCAAAAAAGGCAAAGGTTGCGCGCACTGCAACTATACAGGTTGCAAAGGCAGAACGGCAATCACGGAAGTTTTGTACGTTGATAATGAAATACGTGAGCTCATAAGAACCGGCGCACCTGCGGAAGAAATAAGAAAGCAGGCGGTTAAGAACGGCATGATAACGCTCGAACAGGATGCCAAAAACAAGGTTATACAAGGAATTATCCCGCCCGAAGAGGCGGTAAAAAATATATTCAAGGCATAAAAGGGGTATGAAATATGGCAAAGAAGAAACTTTCGGCAGGTTTTTACATTTCGGACAGCTCGATATATATGGCCTTTGTAAAAGATGATATAGTGACAAAAGATAAAGTTCCTTCTGAAGAATTTGAAAAGGCGGAAAAAATGGTGAGAAAGTTTCAGGACGTTGTGACGTGTGTGTCTGATCCGTCAATAGTGTACAAAAACGTCATGCTTCCGCAGGAGCTGAAACGGAAGGAGATATCTGAAGCGGTGAATCTGCAGTTTGCCGAACTGAACAATATACAGGATTACCGGGTTTATCACATCATGACGGATTACACGGTTGAAAACGGCATAAACGTGATATGTGTTGCCGTGCCGTTGAAGGTTATAAACAGTTTTGCCGAAAGGTACAGAGGCAGGTTCACCGCACTTGATTTAAGCATTTTCGCTTTGTGGCGCGGTGCGGTGTACAACCGGAAAGATACGAAAAAGCCCGTCATAATAACCGCACAAAGCAATGAAACGATATATATGGCTGCAGGGCGTGAAACGATTGAGTTTGTCAGGGAATTTTCATCAGATGCAAGCGCTGATTTTGAACGCCTGCGCTCAATCGAATACTACAGAAACGCATTCAACGCCGAAGACGCTGAAGTTGTCGAACTCAACGAAGAAGAGAGCATGTACGCGATGGCATTGGGCTGCGCACTCATGCCGTACGACAGCGCCAGTACGAACTTGCTTCCTCAGGAGTACAAAAGACTGCGCCCTACAGAGATGAGAAAACCAAAGTGGTATGAGGTTGCAATAGTTGTTGCAACACTTGCGGCCAGCATAACCGCTGTACCTTATGTGTGCGCGTACAGGCTTGACAATCTTGCTAAAAACTATCAGGCAAACCTGATACGCGCTGAGATGTCGTCACAGCAGGCAAGCAGACTGCAAAACGAAATAAGGCAGTACAGGGAGCAGATAGACGCGGTGCAGTCGTTTCGCATACAATCATACGCCGAGATGGTAAACAATATAAGATACGCATTGCCTCAAGATTGCGAAATTGAGAAATTGGAATTCAAAATAACCAGCACGCAGCAGACAGATATACCGCAAAAATTTAAATTGCCCAAAATACAGTTTGGAAATCAACAGAATAATCAACAGAGTAATCCTCAAAATAATCCACAAAGCAATCAGCAAAGCGGACAGCAGGAACAGGGCAATCAGCAAAATAATGCACAGAACGGCAATTCAGATAAGCAGGCGCAGAATACAACGATCAGTCCTTCAGACAGTCCGGACATCATATCAATAGAGGCAAAGTCGAAAAGCATAAAGTCGATAGGATTGTTTATCGATAACCTTTCAAGATTGCCTTTCATAAAAAATGTTTCGGTGGGAAAGACAACGTACGAATCGTCAGTTTACAGCTTCACCATAACAGCAAATATCTCTCCTATGTAGAAAGGAGATGGCAAATTGATTAAAGATGTGTTGAAAGATAAAAAAAGATTAGTGTTATACGCGGTTGCGGCAGCAGGTGCAGTTGTCATGCTTTATCTTTTCTCTTCAGGGATGAACAGGTTAAAAACAGCAGAGGCAAATTACAACAGCGTAAAAGCACAGGTGCAAGCGCAGATGGCAAGAGCATCTGTACTTGTAAGCGCCAAGAATGAACTTGCAAATGTGAAAAAACAGTGGGACAGCATAAAGCAGCCGTACGTAATAAATGCAGAAGGGGGCAGTTTTTATGACGAACTTGGCACTCTTGCAGAGAAGTACAAAATAAAGGACATTTCAATAACTCCGCAGCCCGTACAGAACGGGTTTCACAATGGACACTTGAGAGCGGTGCCGTATGAGCTTGAAATAAAAGGTCCGTTTCCCAACGTGTTCAACCTGATGGCAGGGCTTGAAAAACTGAAAACTCCAGCAGAGATAAAACCGATTTCAATACAGCAGCAGGACAGCGGGATGGTATCGGTGAAAGCAACAGTGTTTTTATACTCGCTTAACCCGCCTGAAATTAAAGAGTTTGTAAACGGCGTAAGCGGAAGATATGATCCGTTCTTTAACCCCGAGATACAAAAAGCAGTTCAAAAATCGGAGCAGGCTAACGGTACGCAGGTAAGCGCACAGACAAATAATGTAACAAACACGCAAACAAATAATACAACAAATATGCAAACGAACAGTACAGTGAGCACGCAAACAAATAACGCAGTAAATGCTCAAACAAATACGGTTCCACCCAATAATGGGCAAACAGCCACAGCGCAGCAGAATAATACTCAAGCAGCAAATACATCACAATCCAATAATGCACAGACAGGAACAGCACAGCAGAATAATCCGCAAGCAAGCCCAACACAGCCAAACAATGTCGGCACAGCACAAACCGTACCGCAATACCAAAAACAAGCCAACTGAAAGGAGGGGTGCTTTTCATGAAGTTCAAACAAACAGTACCGGCATTTCTGCTTTCCGCCGTTTTGATGATGGGTATTCCTGCACAGGCAGGGGAGCACGCACCGCCACTTCTTCAGAAAAACCAAAATCAGCAGGTGCAATGCTTTCGGCATTCATTTCCTGAAAAAACCGTGTTTCCGTTCCAGCAATACAAAATTGTAAGCCAGTATGGTTTTTCAGATAGCGGATTTCGACCCTACACAACATTTGATGTGCACGGATACGTGTACGCACCTTTTGATGGCAATTTGAGTTCGGATGAGCATGACGTTACCCTTCAGGCCGGTGATGTGAAGCTCGTGTTTGAAAATGCAGAGCCTATGCTGAATGACGGTCCAGTACAGATGGGAGAAAAAATCGCATACGCAGACGGAACGGTTAAGCTGCACATGTTTTCCAGAAACATGCCGGTGGATTTCCTTTTTTCGTTTTTCCCTGATAAGTCGGAATTGAACCTGAAAAAGCAGATGGAAGAAAAGGCAAAAAGTGAATTTCAAACGCAGTTTCAGATGCAGCTTCAAGCACAGCAGAAAAAACAAAAAGAAGAAGATAAAGCACAATCGGGAAATGCTAAAAATCAGAGAAATACGCAACCAGACAATACCGGAAAAGCCGACGCACAAAAAAGCTATGCTGCGGTAAGCTTGCAGAGAACACTCCCTAAAACGGAATATGACAGCATTTTTGACGAAGCGGGGAAGGAAACAAACATAGACCCGCTGTTTTTGAAGACGGTAGCGTACGTTGAAAGCGGGTTTAACCCAAAAGCGGTATCTCCTAAAGGTGCAGTGGGCATAATGCAGCTCATGCCTCAAACCGCACAGATGCTGGGCGTGAAGGACGTATACAACGCCGAAGAAAACATAAAGGCAGGTGCGAAATACCTGCGGATGATGGCAGATGCATTTAACAACAACATAGACTTTACCCTTGCCGCGTACAATGCAGGCCCGCAGGCCGTTAAGCAGTACAACGGCATACCGCCGTATCAGGAAACGCAGAACTTCGTCAGAACAGTTAAAGATCTCTATGCAAGTTTAAATAGGAAATAGGACATGGATGTCTATTGGACATACATATCCTATTTTTTATGGGGGGGGTGAAAAAGATAATGGACAGATTGAAGAAGATAACCGCATACGTACTGATTGCAGTTTTTGGGATATTTGCATTGATACAGACAATACCTAACATAAGAGCGGACACTCAGACAGGTTTCATAGTGGCAAGTGCAGGGAAGGACGGACAGTTTGGAACGAGCGACGATATAGTGGCGACAGATTTGGAAACGGCAACAAATCGGTCTGCGAATATTTCGACAGCAAATGCAGTGCCGTCGGCAAAAAATTCTCAGAATAATATTTCATCAACAAGGATTAGAATAGCAGCGGGATATGCACATACAGCAGCATTAAAGAGCGATGGCACGGTATGGACTTGGGGAAATAACCGCTATGGCCAGTTGGGAGACGGCACGACAATAGATAGAACCACACCGATACAGGTGAAAGGTTTAACTGATGTGATAGCAATAGCAGCAGATTCGCCGTCCAAATCAGTATTTACTGGACACACAGTGGCTTTAAAGAGCGACGGTACTGTTTGGACGTGGGGATGGAATGCCGGCGGACAATTAGGTGATGGCACGACAATAGGTAGAACCACACCGGTACAGGTGAAGAACTTAACCGATGTGGTAGCAATAGCAGCAGGACAAGGCCATACGGTAGCACTAAAACGTGACGGTACGGTCTGGGCTTGGGGATACAACGGCTACGGCCAGTTAGGTGACGGCACGACGACAACACGAACAACCCCCGTGCAGGTGCAAAACCTTAATCTCAATTAGAGCAGGATATTTTCCTGCTTGTTTTTTTTATGGAGGTGGTTTTTTGCATATAGATGAAATATTGAATCTTGCAGTGGAAACAGGTACTTCAGACATTCATATCACAGTTGGCGTACCTCCCATGCTGAGGATTGATGGGCTTCTGCTAAAAATTACAGAAATATGCGGAAGAGACGCTGTCATCAATTTTCTGCGGAAATTTCCTGAATGGGGTAAATCCGTTGACGAGAATACGGCACAGTTTCTCATAAAACAGCTTTTTAAGGATGATAAGCGCTACAGGGAGTATGTCAACGGTAAAAACTGCGACTTTGCATACGAAACCGAAAATGGCCTGCGTTTCCGTGTAAACACGTTTTTTCAGAAGGGTAAGCAGGCAGTTGTTTTAAGGGTATTGCCCAAAAAGATACCTGAAATTAAAGAACTTTTTGCCGCGTTCCCCGAAATGATGATGACTCTGTACAGGTTTGCACAGCTTCCGTACGGGCTTGTGCTTATAACGGGACCTACGGGGTCAGGCAAATCGACAACGCTGGCGGCTCTCATCAACTACATCAACGAAAAGTACCACAAGCACATAATAACTCTGGAAGATCCGATAGAGTACCTACACCATCATAAGAACAGCGAAATAAACCAGCGTGAAGTGGGAACAGATGTGATGAGCTTTGCAGACGGACTGAGAGCAGCTTTGAGGGAAGACCCGGACGTCATACTGGTGGGAGAGATGAGGGACCCCGAAACGATAGCAACGGCACTTGAAGCGGCAAGAACGGGACACCTGGTGCTGTCCACGCTGCACACGAACACGGCGGCAGAAACGATAGATCGTATAATCAATGTGTTCCCGCCGGAACAGCAGAACAACATACGTACAGACCTTGCAGAAGTTCTGCAGGGCGTCATATCCCAGCAGCTTTTGAGACGTAAGGAAGGAAACGGCCGCGTGCTTGCTGCGGAGATCCTTGTCGTCACTCCACCAATAAAAAGCTTCATACGCGACGGCAAGACTCATCAGATCAACAACGCGATACAGACAGGGCGTGATGAAGGCATGATACTCATGGCAAAGTCGCTGTCCGAACTCATAAAGCGCGGGCTGATAACGATGGAAGCGGCAAAGGAAAAAATCAGTGACGAAAAAATGCTTGAACGATACTTTGGATGAGAGGCAGCAATGCCTCTATCTTTTTTGTGTAAAAAATGATGGGAAATAAGCAATAAAAGAAAAATGGCAATGAAACTCCTGCAAAGATATCTTGAATAGAAGGGAGGATAGAAAATAAATGTATACAAAACTTTCACGGAACAATGAAGGTTTTACCATGACGGAACTCCTTGTAGTTGTAGCAATTATTATCATTTTGTCGTCCGTGATTGTTCCCAGATTAATGCTTGCAACAACCTATGCACGCTATTCCAGAACAAAGGCAGAAATGGCTACTTTTCGGACTATAGTTGAAGCCTATGAAGCCGATCAAGGAAACAGCAGCTACCCAAAAGCTTCTAATGATTTGCAAAATTCTGCCTCCATAGCTTCTGTATTTGCAGCAGCAGGTATTAAATGGGGAACGTCTGATGGTATCAAAGACCCGTGGGGACATCCTTATTTGTACAGTGCAGCGCCACGTGACATTTCAACGCCTAACGTTATGTACAGCTATGCTTTCGTTTCTGCAGGCCCCGACGGTAAATTTGGTAATGCTGACGATGTATGGTGTACCGATGACCAGCCACCGCTTCAGCAAAATGATGCAGGATTATGGTTTGTTTCCGGAGTTTATCCGCAGGTTTTGTCAAACAGCAATCCTTGACTGAATATCTCTAAAATATTTTATCTGGCGGGTTTCCCGGGGAGTATAAAAGTGAAAGATTTTGCTACCGGGAAAACTGCAACCTTGGTGTATAACAATGCGGGAAATTTTGATGTTTCACAAGATGGTAAAATGATAGTATACGCTTCAAAAGAAACAGGACAATGGCAAATTTACAAGGCAATTGTGGACGGAAACAAACTGTCAAACATATTTATGCTTTCCGATGGGATTTCACGTTCAGAAGACCCGCGCTTATCATGGGACGGCAAAAAAGTTGTATATAAAAGGAACAACAATATTGTTGTATGTGACCTCAACGGAACTATTATACAGCAGATCACCAACGCATCCGATATTGAAAATTGGGCACCGTGTTTTGCGCCTGACGGAAGAATAGCATTCACAAGATGTTTAAACGAAGACTCTAAAATAGTCATTTGGGACGGCAGCAAAGAATTTGAAGCAGCATCCGGTTGGTATCCTGCATTTGGAGAAGACAACAGCTTGTATTTCGTCAACAGTCCGAGCAGCGGTGAAGATAACATATGCTGTATTTCTCCAAAGTCAACTTCCTTAAAAGTGCTGCCCATCAATGCTTATAGAAAAAGCAATGCTGATCCTCATTGGGTACTGGGAACAAACAATTTATTGACATTCACGTCAGACCGTGATGGCGGATATGCAGGATACATTGCCGACCTTATAAATAATAAAGTGTTCAAAATCGTCAGCGACGATTCGTCTCCGGTACTAAATCCGATTGCTGTCGTTAAAAACATAATAGAAAGGTTGTGATAGTATCTTTTACGCACTTTTATTCGCACTCGGCCTTGTAATCGGAAGTTTTTTGAACGTTGTCATTTACCGCATACCGGAAGGAAAATCAATAATATACCCGCCGAATTCGTTTTGCCCGAAGTGCGGACATAAACTTTCTCCGCTGGACTTAATTCCCGTGTTGAGCTGGGTGTTTCTCAAAGGCCGGTGCAGGTACTGCAAAGAGCCTATATCGGCAAGATACCCGTTGGTGGAACTGCTGACGGGTATCTTATACGCTGCGGTTTTCGCAGCGTCAGGTATAACCTTGAAAACCGCACTGTACTTGGTATTGGTGTCCGTGCTCACTGCGGTTTCATTCATAGATGTACAGCACGGGATTATTCCCTTTGAAATAGTGCTGACAGGGTTTGCATTCGCAGCGTTGATTCAGATCGCTTCGGTTGTAACCGGTGCAGCAGGCAGGCAGGAAATTCTGCAGTGCGTTTACGGTTTTCTGACTGCCGGCGGGATCATGTTCGCTCTGGCATTGACGGGAGGAATGGGAGGCGGGGATGCAAAGCTTGCGGCGTTGATGGGATTTGTGCTCGGCTTTAAGCTCGTTCTATTTGCCCTGTTTGCTGCGTTCGTTGTCGGCGCGTTTGCGGCCGTGATCGAAACTTTGTTTTTCGGAAGGTCAATGAAAAGCCGTATTCCATTTGCGCCGTATTTGACATTGGGAGGCATTGCTGCAATGCTGTTCGGCCAGCAGGTTATCAATATGTACGCTATGATGTTTTAAGGCACGCTTTCGGGCGTGCTTTTTTTATGTGGAGGTGAAGCCAGTTGAAAAAGATACTCAAGGTTGCAGTCATCCTTGCCGTGCTGGTGTTTGCAGGAGTGTTCATCTACCTTCAGAACACCCAGGGCACGGTGAACGTGGTGGTTGCGGCAAAGCAGATCAACGCGGGCACGAGAATCACAAAGGACATGGTTCAGGTTCAGAGCCTGCCGGTCAGGACTGTGCCGCAGGGTGTGGAGAAAGACTTAAACCACATAATAGGGAAAACCGTGAAGGTGGCAAGGGTGAAGGGTGATTTGATCCCACTTGACATTGTGACAGATATAAATGTCGTGCTTCATCCGGGAGAAGAACTTGCCAACATCCCGCTTACCGATGCCGATGCAAAACTTCTCAATGCAGGTGATATTATAACAATCATACCCGTGAGCAACAGCACGACCGCACAGGCACAGGCAGTATCGGGCATTGAGGTCGTAACCGTGTCCCAAAACACTTCGTCAACGGGACAGAGCACATCTACAGCACTCATAAGAACAACAGGCGAAGCTTTTAAGGTGCTTGCACCGTATATAAAGAACGGGAATTTTGTCATTGCCGTAGACCAACAGAAGTGAGGTGGTTTCATGATTATAGCCGTATACTCGCCTAAAGGCGGGGTTGGGAAAACAACAATTGCCCTTGCCCTTGCAACAACGGCAAAAAGAAAAACGTGTGCGGTGGAGTTCGACTTTTCACCGGGCGATTTTGTGTCAATACTCGATTTGGAACGGCAGAGAAATATCGTTGAGGCCGTTGAAGGCAGGCTGGATTACGCCATTCAGAAGCCGAAGGGGAAAAACTATGATGTGATAGTCGGCGGCTATCCCGACACGTACGAAAGGATCACGCAGGAAAACCTGAGGTGGCTTCTGGAAGAACTTGAAAAAAGGTACGATGTGGTGATCGTGGATGTACAACCCGGTTTCGTGGAGGGCTGCATAGACGTGTTTGCTATGGCGGAAAAAATACTGCTTGTAGTGGAAGATGATTATTCCGTAAACTCACGGCTTATCGGCAATGTTGACTGGGCAAGGGTGAATGGCTTTATCGATACTTCAAAAATCAGCCTGATTGTGAATAAGACCAGGGGTAGATTGCGCTATGTAAATATAACAGACCTTAAGTTTCCCGTTCTGTACGAGCTTCCGTATATAAGAAACATAAAGCCATTTAACGATAAGCGGGTATATAAGCATGCCGACAGAATATGGAGAAAGCTTCTGCCGGAAGATTACGCAGAAAAAAGGCGGTTTTTCTTTGCACCCAAACCGAAGCAAAGCGGTTCTCCTAAAACACAACCCGACACGCAAAAGCCTGCAGAAGAGAACGAAAACACGAAGATACCACAGACAGAACAAACTGCAGAGCGCAGTGAAGAAATTTTAACCGCAGAACAGGATATTTTGTCCGAAAATAATCCGGTTTTAGGGGAAGAAACAGGGGAAATGAAAGGAGATGGTGTTCCGATGGGCTTTTATGTGAACACGGGATACGAGCAGTTGGATAATGAAATCAGACAGAAGATTGCTGATGCCGGCGGTACAGGGGATACGGGCAGTGTTGCAGTCGTCTCTTCCATATTATACGCAGAAAGGTTTTTGAACGAAGGCAGGAGGGTAATATTCCTTGCGAAAGGTGCCGGTGATGCTGCAAAAGCGCGGGCATTGGGAGTGAAAGATGTATTTGTAAACCCATTCGACCTGAACGAAATAGTAAAAGCAGCCTGCGGAGAACTGCCGCAGGAAAGCATAAAGACTGCTGAAAGCGAGAAAAAAGGTACCGATGAACAAGCCTATGAAATGCTCCATGAGGATAAGAAAGAAAAAGACGATACGGACGGGGTACGTCACAAAGACGATTCTGAAGGAAGCGGGGCATACAGCGACAGCATGGACAATGCAGTTGTTAAAGAGAAACTTCATCAAGGGGAAAAGGAGGTTGTGTACGGCATGGAGACAGATATATACGGAGAGATAAGGAATATTATACAGAAATACCTGATTGAGTACGAAAGAAAGCTGGATGAGTACGAAGCAACGATAGCACAGCTTAAAGAGCAGATTCGGGAAAAGGACGGGGAAATAGAGAAGTACAAACAGAAGACGGAAAAGTTCAGCAGGCTTTTTTCAGAACTGCAGGGTTTAATGGGTGATTGAGTATGAGTCTGACGGCAAGGTCTAAAGCGATAAATAAAATAAATGCGGATATAGATTTCATAATAAACGCCGTAAGACCCAAGATGCTTTCGTATTTCGGTGACCCGAACATAAAAGACAGGCTCAGAATCGAAGTGAGGAAGGTGTTGGAGGTTAACTACCCGCATCTTCTGGCTGATGCCTCCATTATAACCGAAACCGTTTATGCAAAAATGTACGGATTAGGGCCTTTTGAAAAGTATCTGAAAATGGAAGGCGTTACGGATATTTTCAGTTTCGGCACAAGAGTGATGTACGTCAAGGACGGCATAAAAACCGACGATGAAGCCGGTTTTGCTGACATGGAAGAGGTGAGGGTTGTATATGAAAGGATTGTGGCAAACGCCGGGCAGTCTATATCAGCAGCTGAACCGTCGGTGGATGCCGAACTGTACGATGGAAGCCGTGTGAAGGTCATCATACCGCCCGAAGCCGCAGAGCCTTACATTATTATACGAAAGCATACCCAGATTAACAAGAACCTCGATGAATTAAAAACCGGTCTGAAAGGACTGGACGACAATGTTGGGATTGTGGAGCGCAGGAAAGAAAAAACGGAAAGCAGCATGAAATTCCAGGGCAGCATTGCGGAATATCTCAAGATGTGCGTCAGAGAAAGGAAAAATATCATAGTGATAGGCGAAACCGGCGCAGGCAAGACGACGCTCATAAATGCGCTGACGCACTATATACAGCCCAACCACGTCGTTGCAATACTGGAAGATACAAGAGAAATGGATGTGCCTTTGAAATACGTGTTTTACCTTAAAACGAGGGAAGCCAAAGAAGGAGCAAGGGCAATCACGTACGAGGACATACTGAACGACTGCCTGCGTTCCGACCCCGACAGGATAATTTTGACGGAGATAAGAACGCCGATTTCGGCATACACGTTCATACACACGTTGAACTCCGGCCATGCAGGTTCGTTCACCACGCTTCATGCCGACGATGTGGAAATGGGCCTTGACAGGCTGGAAACTCTGATAAAGGAATTTAAACCCATGGACACGGAGGTGGTGAGAAGGCTCATTGCAAAAGCCATAGATGTCCTTGTATTTATAGGTTTGGGACAGGATGAACTTGGTAACATGACTACAAGAGAGATAAAGGAGGTGGCAGAGCTAAACGGCCTTGATGAGAAGGGGAATTATCTCCTGGATTATAAATACATGAGATGGTAGCGCGGGTTTCCGCGCTTTTTTTGTGCACCTGTACGCGTGGTGCAAATGCTTTGGAAGACATCTTTTTGAGGAGGTGAAAAGCATGGACAGGATATTTGCAAAGGTGCTGTCGATGTACGTGAAGTTAAAAAACGACAGAAGAGCTGTAAACGAGTATCTTGCGACGATAGGACTGATAGCCCTTGTTGCAGGCGTGACCGTTATGGCAATACCTTCTGCAAGGGGTACGGTAGTCAACCTGTGGAACAACATGCTTTCGGGACTTAACACTCAATACACAAATATCTCAACCGGCAAATAAAAAGGCAGGGCATCCTGCCTCTTTTTTTAGAGGGAGGTGAAAAGCATGGGCAGAATATTTGCAAAGGCACTATCGATGTACGTGAAGTTAAAAAACGACAGAAGGGCCGTGAACGAATATCTCGCAACAATAGGGCTGATAGCCCTTGTTGCAGGTGTGACCGTTATGGCAATACCATCCGCAAGAGCGACGGTAGTCGGTTTATGGAACAACATGCTCAACAACCTGTCAACCAGCTATACTAACCTATCAACCGGCAAGTGAACAGCATTTTTCCATAAGCAGGGAAACCTGCTTGTTTTTTTTTCAGGAGGTGATTTATACGGTTTTCATTCTTTCGCTGATTGCTGGTTTAAGCTTTTTTGTACTCGTCATACTGGTTTATTCCGTGCTGGTTTACAGAAAGCAGGGTTTGATAAGAAGGATGGAGCGCCAGCTTATCGCTTCAAAGGAAAAAAAGTTCAGCATATTGGGTATGTTGGGTGCCGAAGATTTTTTGACGAATATACAGAAAAAATTGAAAAGGGCAGGGTTTAAATTCGATGCAGAGGAGACAATCCTCATCCTGTCTATATTTGCCTTTATTCTTTTCGTGATATGCGTTACTTCCGGATTCGGCTTGATGAGCTTTCTCGTACCGCCGGCGGTATTTTATCTGTTTTCCGCGTTATTGGACAAACTCGGCAGTATGAAATACGAAAAGCTCAATGTTCAGTTTGCAGATGCCGTACAGGATATGGCGGATTACCTGAAGGTGAGCGGGAACTTCATAAATGCCGTCGAAAAGGTGGCGTTTGAAGCAGATGAGCCGCTGAAAAGCGAGCTTCAGAAAATCGTGAGCAAGGTCAATGCTGGGATGAGCGTTCTGACAGCGTTGAAGGAATTTTCTGATGACATACAAAGCCCGCTCGTCGAATCGTGGGTGGATGCGGTTGTGTTTTCATTCCGCATGAAGGCAAACACCGCCGATGTGTGCGAAAGCGTGGCCAAAAAGGTGAGAATGAGACTTAGGCAGAACCAGAAAATAAATGCAATGCTGAAAGGCACGAAAAGCACCATTTATATGATCGTTGCGGTTATGGCGCTGATGCTCATTATGACGTACGCTTCAAGCCCCATGTACCTTGCCGTTTTCAGAACGTTTATGGGCAAAATAGCACTTTTGTACACAATTGTGAGCTATGCCGGAACCACAATTTTTATGCTCAAAAAGATGAACAAAGAAGTCAAATCGGTGTGAGGAGGTAATACAAAGTGAGGCCGAAAACCATAAGCAGAACAAAGATTGAAAAGGCTGTCGGCAAAAGCCTGTTTGAAAGGCTGGATAGGGAAATAAAGGCCATCGGGAAAATGAGGGTGTTCATTTTCGACATAGAATCCGCCGAAGAACTTTTTTCGGCTTTTGCAATCGTCATAGGGCTGTCACTCGCCGTCACCGCTTTCGGTGTAACGGTAAATATCCAGCTTGCCAAAGTGTTTTTCATGTTTACAGCCGGTATGGTTTTTATAACGTATTTAAAAACCTCCGAGTATATAAGCAAGTATAAGACGCGTCTTATGCAGGATAACGAGCTTCCCGCGGTGCTCAACACCCTTGCCCAGGGCCTTGAGGTTGGAATGCCGGTCGAAAACATAATGAGGTACATTGCGGAAAACAAAAAGGGAACTATGAGGGATATAATAAGCGAGGCGCTGAACAAGGTAAATGCAGGTGTACCCCTTGAAAAGTCTCTGGAGGAAGCAGCGCAAAAAAGCCTGAACAAGTATTTTATGCGTGCCGTGAGGATACTGGGAAAGGCGGATGAAACTCCGATAGGGCTTTCAGTGCAGCTGTACGAGCTTTTAAGCGAGATTGAAGAAGACAAACTGAACCAAAAAACAGCAAGGGCATCATCGCTGGACAACATGATGACGTTCCCGATACTTATAGGGTATTTTATACCGCTTTTGGTAATGGTCGTCCTGCCGTTTGTGCAGGATTTGGGTTCGATCTTCATGATAGGCAAATGAGCCGGAGTTTGCGTCTTCGAAAGGAGGCGAGAAAAATGAACGGAATACTTGCAAACGTGCCGGCAATGTATGCAAAGCTAAAAAACGACAGAAGAGCTGTGAACGAGTATCTTGCCACGATAGGGCTGATAGCCCTTGTTGCAGGCGTGACCGTTATGGCAATACCTTCTGCAAGAACGACAATAGTTGGCCTGTGGAACAACATGCTCAGCAGCCTGTCGAGCACTTTTTCGGGCATTTCATCAGGCCAGTGAAAGCGGGTTTCATCCCGCCTTCTTTTTTTGTGAAAATGATAATTCCTTAGTTTTCACAATTAAATAAATATACCAAGGTGATTTTTTTCCTAATATTTTTATGCTGTTTTCTGGAGGAGTTTTAGCTGGATAAGGTCCTAGTAATTTTATGTTTGATGACAAAGAAAAGTGGGAAAGTATTTTATCTAATTGCATTGGAGTATGAGCAAAAAATACGACATCTTTATTAGGAAAGTTGTTAATGATTTTTATCAAATCCTTATATGTCTCTTTTTTAAGGGTAAATTTGGAAAAATTATTTAATTTTTTTATTGTATGTAGTTGATAATGAGGTTCTATGTAAATAAAATTTTTGGGCAATTTAATTTCCTGTCTGTGTTTCTTGTCAAGTAAAATATACAAAGTTACTATTAACGATAATCTACTTGTTGCATATAACCATAAGAGTTTTAAATTAAGTACCTTTTTCCATACAGCAGCATATATCACATCAATTACAAGAAAAATAAATGTAAAAGTGCAAAAGCCTTCTAATATCAACCACTGAATTTTTATAAATGGCATAAAAGATGGTTTAAATATTAATACAATTAAGTTGATTAAAAAACCGTATAAAAAAGAAGATATCATGATAAAGAAAAATCCGTAAAAAAATTTGTCATATTTGTTTTTTACGTTATTATCGATAACTCTGAACAAAGTTGTTGGTAAAAATAGTAATGGAGAGAATATAATTTTCGCACAAAGGAAGAACGTAACTAGGTTTTTAATGGGAGGTATAATATGCTCATTTTCCATAATCATATTTCCTTCTTTCTTTTTGTAATAGGATTTATATTAATTATGTTGGGGATAACCCTACATATATTATCATGGATTTATCGAAAAACTTCAACAATCTATGTTTTTGACACAGATTACAACAATTACCTCATTCTTTTTGGTAGCGTAGCCTTCATTTTTGGAATAATATCATATTTTTCCGGCAACTAACAGAAATGATCGTACAGCGGGTTTCATCCCGCTTTCTTTTTTTGTGGAGGTGGTTTTTGTGTGTTTAAAAAGCTATTGAAAGATAAAAAAGGTCTTTCGTCATTTTTGTCGTCAGCTGCAATGATACCGATAGTATTCATGCTTTTTGCTATGTTCCTGCAGTTTACAATGATAGGCACGGCACAGCTTGCGGTGAACGAAGCGGCGTTTGAGGCGGCACGGTCGGCAGCAAGAAGCAGCAACCCGCAACAGACGGCGGTACAGACAGCCCAGAATTTTGCAAATGGCTTCATATTAGGCTGGAAGGACAAAATCACCGTTACCGTCAATATGCCAGATACGAACCCCGGAAGTCCTGTAACCGTGCAGGTGGCATACCCCGTACCACAGCTTTTCGCACTTTTCCAAACTAAAACCGTATACGGAGTGAGTACACAGGTATTGGAGGATAAACCGTAATGAGAATTTTAAAAGACAAAAAAGGTGAAGGCATGTTCTTTTTTTACATGATGCTTATCTTAATTGCGGGTATGTTTCTTGCGCTGCATTTTGACACGACGATGCTCATACTGCAGCGCGGAAAACTGTATGCAATTGCTGATGAGGCAGCAAACAAAGCAGCATGGGAGGTGTACAAGTGGGACAAACAGGGTATAGAGTCTGGAGGGAAGCCGAATGTAAGCGCTGACATGATACTGGCAGCTTCAATTGCCCAAAAAGTTTTTTTGGACAGCGGGTATACGCTCCAAAACGCGAAGGCTCATTTGGACGGCACATACCTCGTGGTAGAAGGAGATATAAACAGCGTATACGTACAATCGATACTGCCGGCAGGAACAAGCAATGTGCGGTTTCATGTAGAAGGCCGCGCTAATCTCAAAAAAATCAAACGGGGAGGTTGATATTTTGAAAAAACTGTTAGTCGTGTTGTTGAGTATATTTTTCACAGTTTCCGCTTCCGCCTGCACGCACGTGCAAAAAGCGAACACGGCAAAGAAGCAAACAATCGTGAAAGTTGAAGGCAATAAGGTCATAATAGACGGCAAAACCGAAAGCCTCAAAGACGTGATTTTCTCCAACGGCACGCCATCGGACATCAAGAAGGGAGCGGAAACGTATGTGTACAAGGTAAAAGGCAAAACGTATGTGCTTGTCTACAAAGGGTATCATGAAACACCGGTGAAGGGCGGAGCGGACGTATTCGGTAAAGTAGAGAGGACGACGGATGATGAAGTAGTGCTGGATGGCGGACATACATTTCCCGTTGTACCCGGTATAAAAGTGCAAAATGTACAGGATTTGAGCAAAGCTAGAAATTACAGTCCATCCTTGCTGCCCAAAGGTACGATCGTTAATATGTTTGTGAAAGCGGGAAAGGTGCTTGCTATCGTCAAGTATTGAAAGGAGGTGAAACCTCTTGAAAAAGTTTTGGGGAATTTTGATAGTATCCGTCCTTCTTCTGGTATGGATTCCGACATATGCGGATACATGGACGCAATATTTCCCTGCACAGGGTGACTACGTTTCAGGTGCAGCAATCATGAAAGACGATGGCAACTTGAACAGACAATGGATATACAAAGGCGGGTACACTTCGGTAACCGAGAATACCCAGATGTTCGATATGGAATGGGTGCAGTCGCAGGAATGGGTACCGCCGGTATACGAAACAAAACAGGTATGGGTGCAGCCACCGGGATATTATCAGTGGGATTTGCAGGGAATTGATCTTAATTACTATGCGTCTGCTTATGTGGGAGGTCGAGAATTATTAGAATCTGATAGGATTGGTTTTTATGATACAAGCGGGAATTGGCATTGGAGTTTAAATAATAATGACCTTTTAAAACCGCCACCTTCTAGTGTCACGAATATAGTGCAAAACATCATTGCCAATTGTAGTTCTTATGATGCAAATTATCCCATGGGGACGGTTATGGATGGATATGGTGGAGTTTACGGTACAGAATATAATGTAACAGATTATTTTACACGCTACTGGGAAGTAGTAATAACTGGGGGATGGATTTGGCCTGATTGGTATCTAAAACAATATGGAATGCCTAATAGTTACAATTATTATGTTTATTTGAATATTAGTGGGTATCCACGCGGGTATAATTGGCATGGAGGCTTTTGGTTAACCGCCCGTTACGATAAAGTGTGGCACATACCACCAGGTCATTGGGAAACCCAGCAGGTGTTAGTCCAGCCCGGTTACTGGAAAGATACATCGCATTACGAAACAGTGGTAAAGCAGGGAAGAGAAACTCATTTAGAATACACAGAAAGCCCGCATTGGTCGGAACCGTCGGCGATGATACCAGTATATGCCGATACCGGAAACTGATCCTCCTTCGGGAGGATTTTTTTCTGTCAAGTTAAGAAATTTTTGCTATAATTTTTATGTACAAAAATTTTGGAGGGTGGTTTTATGAAAAAAGTTAAGTTATTTCTAGCGCTGGTATTGTCGGCGGTTGTACTGGTTACGTCCGTGCCCGCATTTGCAGCGGACTTCTATGCCGTATCGGATTTTCCAAAATACATGTATCCGGACGGAAGCTACTACTGGGCAAAGAACGACCTCATACTTGCGGTAGCTGCCGAAATATTCAGGGGCGAACAGCCTTACCCGCCGACGTTAGAGTATGTGTTCAGGGGGTCAGGCCTTAACACGTGCAAGGTCATAGGGCCTTTATCTCCTGAAAAGCCCATAAACAGAGCGTCGTTTGCAGCCATACTGGCAAGGGCATTGGGGTTATCACAGCAGGCACCAAATATGCCGTTTAAGGATGTGCCTTCAAATGAGTGGTACTATCCGTACGTGTCCGAGCTTGTAAATCAGGACATCATACCTGTTGACTACTATAGGGATGGGAAGTTCAACCCTGCTGGAAACATCACGAGGCTGGAGATAGCCATATGGGTCACCAATGCTCTGGCGGTGAACCATGTGGAAATGCACGCGGTCACGCCGTCGTTCAAGGACTACAGCCAGAATGACAGGTGGCATTTGAATGTGGACTATGCGGTTGGCATGGGCATACTGAAGGGCTATGATGACGGCAGGTTCGGGCCTTACGATGCTGCAACGAGAGGGCAGGCTGCGGTGATGATTGTGAGAATGATGAGAAAACTGCCGTGCGACCTGACGCCCGATGAAGCGCTGAACACGATTAAGAACGCGGAAGCGGCCGTATCGAAACTGGAACAGGCGTATATGGTGGATAGCGAGCCGGATATAGTGCCGCCTCAAAAGCTAAGCGATCCCCTTATATATAACCGCATACAGAAGTGGCAGGATGCGCTGGCACAGTATCAGAAAGAGGCAAAGGATTATATCACCGACTACAACCTGTATCCGTGGGTAGAATCAACGGCACAAGTAAATTACGGACAGGGTACTGGTGCAAATTGGGGAAAACCATCTTACGGCGGTTTCGACAGACTGCAAAAGTACGGGTATAA